>CAZXBK010000011.1:0-38983 GCA_964638765.1 uncultured Synechococcus sp.
CAAGGCTGGCATAGTTTCAAAGATCTCCATAAGGGTGTTAAAAATCTCGAAGGCAAAGCCCTTAAGCAAATGGGTTCCCTTGGTGGTGGCAATCATTTCATCGAAGTTTGTCTAGATGAGGATGAAAACGTCTGGTTAATGTTGCACTCTGGCTCCCGTCACATTGGCAATAAATTAGCCCAGTGCCATATCGGTACAGCTAAAGAACTTGCCCGTCTCTCTGAAACCAAATTACCGGACTTAGATTTGGCGTATTTCGTTAAAGGGACGCCGGAATTTGATGCCTATTGGCGCGATTTACAGTGGTCTCAAAATTATGCTCGCTTTAATCGCGATGTAATGATGGAGCGCTTTAAAAAGATCGTCGAGCAACATCTCGCTGGCGGTAAACCCACGAAGCCTGTTTTGTTTGTGAATTGCCATCACAATTATGCTAAAAAAGAAAATCACTTTGATGAAGATGTCTATGTCACCCGCAAGGGGGCAGTACGCGCTCGCCAAAATGACTACGGGATTATTCCCGGCTCTATGGGGGCCAAATCTTATATCGTCAAGGGCAAAGGTAACCTTATGAGCTATTGCTCTTGTTCCCACGGTGCTGGTCGTCTAATGTCTCGCACTAAAGCGAAAAAGCAGTTCACTGTCGATGATCTAGTCGAACAAACAAAAGGTGTGGAATGTCGTAAAGATCGCGGTGTGATTGACGAGATTCCGGGAGCCTACAAGCCAATTGAACAGGTGATGAAGCAACAGGATGATCTCGTCGAAATTGTCGCGGTACTCAAACAGGTGCTTTGCGTAAAAGGCTAGTTCTATTTTCTCAATCGAAAAGCGAATAAGGGGCGGCGATCGCCCCATATCTTAGAAGCAAATATCATCCTGCACCGAAATCATTGTATTTCGGTTTTTTTGTCTCAGTCTCTTTTTGATGCCGAGTATATTGTCCCACTGAAAAATCGCTCAGAATCTTTCGCCACAAATAAGGGACTGAATATGTAAAGACGAAATTTTTTTTCACTAGGACTTTTACTAAGACAAAGCTAAAAGCTACTGATTTTATGAAGAATAGATAAAGAAGAAAACTTGTTTTTGTAATGTTAAAAGTCTCTTTTATAAAGATACAAATAAGATACTGAAAATCGCTATTTCCTATGTGTAATTACTGAAGACGCCTATTATTCTTCAGGATTACAATCAGAGCAAATAAATTAAGCAACTCGCATTTTCGAGACCCACTACTTTTATTTCTTTGAAATCTGTATTGAGTAAAGTTGCTAATTCGGGATACATCTAACCACTTTTCGTGCAGATTCAGGATCTAAATCAAAATTACAGAAATGGTAAAAACAGCAAAAAATGAAACTAATCGTTCGTGGTTATTGCCTGTAGTGGCGATCGCCACCCTTGGGGTAACACTTTTTCCAAATCTAGAAGCTGTAGCCAAAGGGAAACCCGACGATGCAGGCAAGCCTAAAAAAGAGGTAAGTAAGCCCAAAAATAAAACTACTGAGCCAGCTTCTAATGACGTTGCTGAAGGGCTCCAGTTTTTTGACACAGACGTCAAATGTGATGACGGTAGCTTTGTCGGAACGTTGATGGATGCTGGAGGGCTAGTTTGCGAAGGTGTTTTCTCCGGTAATGACTCAAATCAAATCAATGAGAGTACGGAGTTATTTGATCTTACTGGCTGGAAAGAGTTGACAAAGATTGACGGTTCTTCTGGAGAGAACAATATTGTTACGGTCTCTAATCTTGGTGGCAAAAACTATTCTTGGGCATTTAAGGATGCGTTCAAACACTTAGAAATCAGCGAACTCTTTTTCTCTGTCAAAGGTGGGGATAGCTTTAGCGCTTATCTGTGGGATGGTGAAACAACTAGTGGAACTTTTAATACGCAAGGTATCGTCAATGGCGGCGGGAAAGCTCCGGATTTATCTCACATCAGCTTTTACTATCGCAACGAGACATATTCCAATCCGAATACCACGCCTGTCCCGACCCCTGCAGCTATTCTGCCTGTTTTAACTGCCTTGTTTGGCGTTGCAGCAAAGCGTAAGAGACGAGACTCTGTAGAAGAAACCTAAGCGCTAAACGTCTCCAGAAAACTCACAGTTTAAAAAACAAAAGGCCTTCTCAATGTCATTGAGGAGGTTTTTTCGATCAACTTACAATTCTGTTTGCACAAACTAGATTTAGAGCCAAAAAGTAAACTTTGCACAATCTTTAAAAAGCCTTCAATAACTTTAAAAACTTCAAATTCCTCCTGAAATTGCTGTTTTATAAAGTTACTGTAAAGTCTCTCGATTATTATATAAGTGCTTTTGTGCAAGGGTTTTGCGCACTAAGATGTCAAGAAAGAGATTTTATAAATCTGAGTTTTATAAAGTTTCGGTAAAGATGTTTTTTGTTTCTGTCTCTAAATTGAACTGACTATGTAATTGAGGGCGTTTCACCTACGTATTTTTTTGTTATGTTGTTATTGAGAAAAACGCAAACCTTAAGAGTCAAATTTAATTGTTTTTGCTTCTAAATAGTTTGGTGTTCCCTCAGATCTTTCTATTCGTAGTATCTTCTTCAGCGAAATTCGATGTTTAAAGCAACTGCAACTCAACATTTGTGCCTCGGGGCGATCGCCTTCAGTACTTTAGCTGTTGGGTCTATGGTCGTTTCTCCCGTTGCTCAAGCATTGAGCTTTGATTCTTGCTCAACTGTACTTGGCTCTTGCTCGCTCAGTTCTCACTCATTGGATACAAATGGAGATGACGATGCTGACTCCAATTGGTTCGATATTTCCTTTACGAAAAATGATTCGGATGGCACTGTAACTTTCGATATCGAGAATAAAGTTGCAGATGGAAACACCACCAAAATTTCTACAGTCTATTTCGGTACTGAGGGTGGCACACCCGATGATGATACAGACGGTTTTTTCAAGTGGTTTGAGAGAGATACTGCTGAAATTTCCAGTATTGGTCAGACAGATTATTCTATTGATTGGGATCCAACAGGTGCATCTCAGATTAATAACAACGCAGGCTGGGGAGTAGAGGTTGAAGGGGATCCAAAGAATGGAAATGCTCGCAGCACTATCAATCCTGGGGATGTTCTATCTATTACTTTCAACTTGTTGAACCCTGATGTGACAGTTGAAGAGCTTGCTCTAGCATTTACATCTCAGCCGTATCAAGAACTAGGCATTGCTTTCCACGTTCAATCCATCGGTTCTCAGGGTTACAGTGAATGGTACGCTGCGAAGCCGACACCCTCTACCGTTGTTCCTACTCCAGTCGCTATTCTTCCTACTCTAGTTAGTTTGTTCGGTGCTGCATCCAAGCAACGTAGACAACAAGAGCAGGAACTTAAAGAAGATATCGGCTAGACCACTACACTACACACCAAATATTTTGTCGATGGCAGTTTCCTGTAGAGAAGTCAGGGAGCTGTCTTTTTGTTGTGAATTATTTTTGTTGTGCAAAAGAAAAAAAAGACGATCGCCGTCCCTAGAAACTAGAGAGTATTAGGCGATCGCCCCACCGTGGCAAATCTAAATTTGGATATTGGCGAAAAAATTAGTGACGCGGCAATGACACGTTAAAAATGGCGCACTAAACCTGTGACGATGCCCCAAATATCCAAATCAATATCTTCTAAAAGTTTTACGGAAGTGGCGCTCAGACGCACGCTGAGATCTTTGTGCTCTTCGATGAGCTGTACCAACGAAAACTGACCGTCGTAAATGGCGATCGCCATTTGATTGGGTGTGACTGGAACAGTGCGATCCACAATCAGCAGATCACCTTCGTCTAAACCTAAAAACTTGCCAGAGTCCCCGGCAACGGAAAAAAAGAATGTTTCAGTGGGGCGCGGAATCAAAGACTGGTTGAGATCGAGGGGATATTGAAGCGGATCAAGAGTGCTGCAAGACATAGTGAAATGTGACACCTGAAAATCTGAACAGTATAATTGTACTATGTAAGTTTGTTTTTACTACTTTTCTTTTGAGAAAGCCTAAAAGTAGTTCATTTTTACTATAATAGAGGTGGGCGTTAAAGCGGTTTTAGCGTTGTCTGCTGATAGTTCGGGAAATGAAATACCGATGAGTAATAGTTACTTTTTCTCTGTGCGTGCGGCTGAACGAATTACAAGTAAGCGGGTGAAGCGGGTATCCCTGTGGCGGAATGGTGCGGTGCTGGTGCATTTTAAAAACGGCAAAATCAATACCATTGACCCCCTAGATTTTCAGCGGGATTTTGTTGATTTCCGGCAGCGCCAAAGTCGCGAAATTTTACTGAGTCGCATCACACCCACTTTGTACGCTTGTAAGAGTGCTGCCCATGAGAAAGTCTATTCGGTGGTCATCGAGCCAGAACGGTTGCGATGTAATTGCAAAGATTGGGAAATTCAGTTAGAGGAAGGGTTGCAGCGACCCTGTTGTAAGCATTGCTACGCGGTACTTAGAGATTTAGGGTGCAACAGTTTGCAGGATTATTTGAAAATGCCTTTCTGAAAGTAACCGCACTTATGTAATTAATCGAGTTTTCCTCAAAGTGCTCGGCGATCGCCACTGTTATGTTCTTGAGTAATGACAGGCGATCGCCTTTTTTATGGGTAGAGAGAATTAAAGAAGTTGCCGATTTTGATGCTGGATCATTGAATGTTCTTTTATGTTGGAGCAAAGGGGCGATCGCGGCTCTGATAGCAAAAATTTTTGGGACATTGTGAAGTATCTACGTTTAGAGCTTTTGGGATTTGGCTTAATTGGATTGATTTTGGTGGTGTTGCTTGGCTATCAATGGCTGATCGTTGAGGAGATTGACAGCTACGACTATCGATTTACTGCGCAAAACCTAGGCGTAGTAGTAAATACAGCAGATCCGCTGAGTGTGCAAATTGGGCGCTATTACCAAACGCAGCGGCAAATTCCAGACCAAAATATGATCTATGTCGAATTTGACGTTGGCCAAGAAAAATTATCCCGCGAAAGTTTTACTGGTTTACGCCGACAGATTTACCGCCAAAGCCCCGGGCAAATCGAAGGCTATGCGCTAACTTGGGCGGCTCCCTATCGGGTCGGTTGTATGTCCATCACCTCGGCGATCGCCTTGGGTTTTGACGAAAAATATTGCGCCAATGGCTGTGAGGCGACAGCCCCAAATCCTTTTTTTAATCGTGATAGTACTCGCCCCTACAGCGATTTTGAGGTGCGTCCGACGATGATGATTGCCGCCAAGAATTTTATTGAAGCTAAGGCGTTAATTGATCGGGGTGTGATGGCGGATGGCACTTACCCAGAAAAAGCCGCTTATTTGTTGAGTACTTCCGATCGAGCTCGTAACTCCCGTGCCCCAAGGTTTGTCTTTACCCAGCAGCTGTTAGGGACACGCTTTCAGATAAATATTTTGCAACGGGATGCAATTTCCGACCGGGACGATGTGATGTTTTACTTTACAGGGCAAAAAAAAGTCGAAGATCTCAATACACTGACTTTTTTGCCGGGGGCGATCGCCGACCATTTAACCTCCTTTGGTGGGCAACTTACCAATAAAAAATCGAAGCAAATGAGTAGCATGCGTTGGCTTGAGGCAGGAGCGACGGGCAGTTATGGCGCGGTTGTTGAACCCTGTAATTTTCCCGCAAAATTTCCTGACCCCAGCCTTGTGATCGAAGGTTATCTCGATGGGCGAACCCTCCTCGAAAGCTATTGGCAAAGCGTTCTCTGGCCGGGTCAAGGGGTGTTTATCGGAGAACCATTAGCGCGTCCCTTTGGCGACGAAAAACAAAAAAATGTCCCCCTAATTCAGGAGAACATCGAAAATTTGTAATTATTTTGTTGAAAAGTCGTGAGATAACGAAACAGCTTAAGTCCCCCTTAAAAAGGGTGATTTAGGGGGACCCTGCGCGTTAAGGGTGTATGGAAAAGCCTATTCGGTCACGCTATAAACGGTGACTGTGCCGCTAACTTCACTGGTGACAACAAGAAGATTTTCACCATTGGGGCTGTCACTAGCAGGAATAAATAGTAGACCTTCGGGACCTAAATCTCCGGCTGTACCCGCTTCTGCATCACCGCTAAAATCACGGTCATTAGCGTAGGTAACGAAGAAAGGCGCCATCGGATCGCTCACGTCGTAAACCATGATGCCACCCATACGCTCTAGACCAACAAAGGCATAGTGGCGATCGCCAACCATTCCGACTGTTACGCCCTCAGGCTCAGCACCTTTGTCATCACTACGATTATCAAAGGAACCGTTTTCATCATTGGTGGAGTTGAAATCTTCTGGGTAAAGCGCCGCTGTGATGTACGCAAACTGACTACCACTATCAAAAACTAGCTCGCCAGTACTGCTCCAAATCGAAAAAGAGCGACCGCCGTAGGCATAGAGTTCGTCAAAATCACCATCGCCGTCGGTATCACCCATTGTGTTTGTGACTTTTAGGCGGCCCAGTACTGCATTGTCTTGTAACTCTTCAGCATTGGGAAAAGCGGTGGGGTCAAGGTCAAGTTTGCCGATACGACTTTCTTCATTGAACATATCGCCCTCCTCCAAACCTTCAATCTCGTCGTCACCACTGGGTCGTAGGCGAGCATCACCTTCATTGGCTGTGATTAAATAGGTTTCACCATCAACTTCATAGGCGGCGATCGCATCGGGCTGGTACAAACCAAACAAATTGTCGTAGTGAGCAATATTAATCGCATCATCTTTGTTGCTGGCATCGAGACGATTACCCGGTTGGCTATAGTCTTTCACCCCAAGATTGACGACATCAACAATTTCACCAGCCGTGAGATCCACAACGCCGAGGGCATTTGTTTCCTGCAAAGCGACCCAAGCCATGGTTGAATCCGCAGAAACCGCAATAAATTCCGGCTCCACATCTTCCGCCAAAGTCGCGCCCGGCCCAAAGACACGAATACCCTTTTCCATTGCCATGTCATTAAATGCCGTAAATGTTGCAGTGGAAACCGTCGCATTTTCGACACCCGCTGAAACATCAATGATGCTGACAGAACCTTCTGGGTCAACTGTGTAATCTTCGCTGGGTTCACCTTCATTAGCGGCCAACACTTTCATGCCGTCGGGCGTAAAGGTCACCATGTCTGGTAACGCGCCGACCATCACGCTATTCAGTAAGTTGCCCGTTGCATCGTAAAAACGCACAGTACCGGGATCTTGGGCGCTTTCCCCTTCAACAGCCGCCGCGAGAACACCATCGTGGAAAGACACGCTATTAATGTTGTTATCAACGTCAATACTGAAACTTAAAGTGGGGTTAGTCGGATCTGCCAAATTTAAAACATCGACTTGATTGGCGGCAGCGTTCGTCACAAATAATTGATTGCTCACCGGATCAAACGTGGCGATTTCTGTCGCGCTATCGTCAAAAACACCTGTGCTGTAACGACCAATAGAAGTAAGGCTGACGTCGGCGATCGCCACCTCTCCGAAAAAAATAGCGGCGGGAGTGAGGCACAATCCCAAAAGCGTTTTGATGTTCATGACTTTGAATCTGGACGTATTTAGAAGATTTTTCGTTTAATGTCACACGGGAAGTCACTTTCTGGGGTTAAGGATAGGTTTAAAGTTGATTAATCAAGTCTGTGGGAGTTTAAGAGCTTTTTATTGATTGAGGAAAAATGCTGCATGTGGCTACTTCACCGAAGAAATCCAAATTTTAAATAACGGGACTCTTTTAAAATTGATGATGTAAAACTTAGCCAAATAATCTTGAGGGTTTAGAAAAAATGTCAGATTTGCCACCACTTACGACCGACACAGTCCAAGGCATTGTGGATGAGCGCCTTGACGACGATACGGTGCACCGTTTGGTCTGGCATTATCTCGGGTATCGTTTTGATGAAAACACCCAAAGTTGGAATAAAGATTTAGTCGATCCGGTATGGCAAGAAAAGTATCCTGAGCCGCCATTATTTATTGAGAGCCGTCCGGCGACGGTTCAGCTAACGCGCTCTATCCCAAAACCTTATAAGCAGTTATTAAAAGAAAAGCTTGGTTTTCAGGGCTACACAATCGATCAATTAGTGCCTCGTCTCACGCGGCGAGCAACGATGGCGGGCTGGTTGCTCAGCTACATGGCACAAAATAATTTGTTGGATGTGTGATCTAAGTCCGCTTTTGTTGCAATCTCACCACAGGCGATCGCCTGACCTTTTTCACCGATCAGGGAGCATCATCATCACTTCGAGAATCACGAGAAAAATAGATACTTAGAGATGTCAACAACATTCTTTCTTCTTTCTCCGCAGAATTTCTACCCGTGGCTGAATGTCTGTAATGGGTCGCTATTCACTCCGCAACAATCGACTTGAGCAACAGTTTCGGTAAAGCTCCTCCTTTGGGGGAGTTTTGCTGTGTTTAGACCCAAGGTGACCAAAGACGTTGGCACAATAGAACGGTTATAGCTACGGAGGAAAAAATAAAATAGTGGCAACTTATTTAGTTACAGGGACAAATCGTGGGATTGGCTTAGAATATTGCCGACAAATCAAAGGGCGAGGTGATCAGGCGATCGCCGTGTGTCGGAGTAGTTCCGAGGAGCTAGAGACGTTAGGCATACAAGTTGAAACAGGCGTTGATATCACCTCAGAAGAATCTGTGAATGCCCTAGCTAAAAAATTAAAAGATACCCCGATAGATGTTCTGGTCAATAACGCAGCGATTGTAGAGCGTATTAGTCTCGATAATTTAGATTTTGAAAGTATGCGGAAGCAGTTCGAGGTTAACGCCCTAGGCACATTGCGTTTTACTGAGGCTCTATTGCCAAATCTGAGAGAAGGCTCAAAAGTGATCATTATGACTAGCCGTATGGGTTCTATTGATGACAATACTTCCGGTGGTTCCTACGGCTACAGAATGTCAAAGGTTGCCGTTTCAATGGCAGGCAAATCTTTGTCTGTTGATTTGAAACCCCGTGGTATTGCTGTCGGTATTTTGCATCCCGGTCTCGTCAAAACTCGCATGACGAACTTTACTCAAAACGGTATTACAACAGAAGAATCTGTGAATGGTTTACTCAAACGTATTGATGGCTTAAATCTAGAAAATACTGGGACATTTTGGCATGCAAAAGGTGAAGTTCTGCCTTGGTAACCGTCTATTTTCGCCATTTCTATAGTAAATCTCTGGATACCCGTACCCGTTTCCTTCGGTTTCACCCCAGAGTTTATGCCGGAAATTATTTACTATAAAAGTGAAGAAATTGTTGTCCGAAGTTCCAAGGCTACCCGTTATAGGGGCTTGGAGCTTTTTTGTGATTAAAATCACAGCTTTTCGGTTTTCACGGCATTGTTTGGCGTAATATCAGAACTATTCTGCTTTGATATTAAACATAGTTCTTCCGGCGATCGCATCACAGAATTTTCCGGAACAGAGACCCATTATAGAGATATAAAGAACAGACAACAATTTCTTTCTCAAGAGGTCTTTGATTATGACTGCTGACATCATTTCCGTTCTACAATTCACCGGTATTTTTACTATTTTCTGTATTATTTATGCTCCTCTCTTAAGCTGGCTCCTCCCAACTCACGGATAAGAAAGGAATTTTTACAAAGTTATTTTCGTTTTTTAGCTCCAAAAACTTTGTGAATGAATGTGGTTCTTCTTGATTTTTTGAGGCGGATTTCTGAAATCCCAAAAAAGTAAAGTAACACCATAGAAAAATCTATTTTTCACATTAAAGTCCTCTAACCTTAGGGGGCTTTTTTGTTTATGCTAAATGCATAGAAAGTGATCAAAATCACTGCTCAATATGATTTTTATCGATTTAGAACGTAATCTAAAACCTTTCGGAGACTGATGCAGTTCAGCAACTAAAACCTTTGAAGTCACGGATTTTTCCCACGAAGTAGCGCAAAATAATATTATCGGAAAAAATATCGTTCCGAATAAAGCATGTATGTGGATTTAATTTGATGATGAGTATTTCGTTAGATTCATCTCCAGTAGATATCTGGCGGGTAAGCCCGAAGCAGATTGCGGAGATTGAGAGTTTAAACCAAGCAAAAGAAAAACTACAGGAAAAGAATTTGCCAATTTCAATTCGGGCTATTTCTTACATTCGTGTTTGTAGTGTTGTGATGCAGATTTTGGCAAAAGATTTTGAAGATAAAATGCCAGAGTCTTACTCTACTATTCTAAGTTCTCTTCACTCCCTTGATATGAAATGGTGGCGTGATTGTTATGTAGATACTGCTGGATTTTTGCGCTCTAATGACAGCAAAGTTCAGTCTCTACTTCAACCTATTAACGATTTTGCGAACAAAATATTAGCGTGATACTAATAAAAGCGATCTAGTTGATTGTTAAATTTGAGGACTTAATAAAAACGAGAACTCGTCTACTTGATAGTCAATGAGTTAAGACATTATTACTACATGCTTTATTTTCGTGGATTTTCTTGTGCCGAAAACAACAATTAGATTGTGATCAGCTTCAAATGTCACATTTTTCTGTTGAGAGCTACGGCACTATTAAATTATTAGCTATTTCAAAACAATTTCTTTCAAATTTTGGAGCTTCCAAATCATGCTTAACAACTTTATGACAGCCTCACAGTTTACTGATTTGATGGTTGTTTTTTGCTTGATCAATGCATCCCCAATTAAGAACTGTTTACCGCGACGTTGATGTTTTAAGGGTTGTAGGCGACGTAGGAAGACAATGTTTTTTCGATGATGTTTTGTAATGTGTCTTGCTCTGCTTGATAGCCAAATGTTGCAGCACAACTCAAGCCGCCAGCGCCGACGCCTTCTTTGACATAGCCTTGTTCGTAGGCTTGAAGCTGGGGATATTTTGAAAGTTGAAAATTGAGTTGGGTGGCGAGTAACGGTACATCACCAATTGTCTCCGCTAGGCCGATGGTATCTCCAGTAGGGTCTTCTGCAACCCAGCGGGTTGTACCGATGATGATATTTTTTGCTTGAAATGTTTGTGTATGAAAATTGGCGGTCGCCTTCATCAGTGCATAAACGGCGAGCATCTGTGTGCCACCTGCAAGGAGAACTCCTGTGTGGTGACTAGCGGCGATCGCCATCCCCGCGATAAAAATCTGCATTGGATCGCCGACTGCGGCAATAATTTCTAAAGGGTCAGGGTTTGAAGGAAGCCCTGTTGTACCTAGACCTTGTTGTACGATGTCCCATTTCAAATCATGATTGCACTTAAGGTGGCTGCTATTTACCTTACCCTTCGCGTCGTAACCCAGAGCAGTAAGTACAGCTAAAGCGGTTGTTGTTCCGGCGACGACACATTCTCCGAGAACCAGCGATCGCCCCGGATATTTTTCCGCTAATTTTTCACCCCACGCTAAACCTTCTTCAAAGAGATTTTTCACAATCTCTATCGGAAGCGCTTGACCTGTCGAAACACATTGTGCTGCTTTCCCACCTACATCGATTAAAGGGACAGCCTTTGAATTTGGGGTGATCGCCAAACCTGTATTAAACAAATAGGTGGGAATGTCGTAAGTTTCAACAATTGCCCGTGACAAAATGGCTGGTGATGCACCAACGGTTAAGGGCGGTAGTGGATAGGTAACAGATTTGTGGAAACCGCGATGAACACATTCCGCGTCGGCGATCGCCGTGTATTTTCTCGATTCTGGTGTTGCGCCAGCCGCAGAAATATTGGGAATCAGGGCCGTTTTAGTGAACCCTAAACCACAGGCAAAAACAACGGGGCGACCTCGGTATTGTTTTAACCAAGCTTCACCCCGCTGTTGTTGAGTATAGATTTTAATCATGTTGCCCATCCCACGCTGTGCCCAAAATCATAGGACGTTTTCGTGGGTGGTGGGCTGACAGTTTAGCCAGTCAATTAACGGAATAGATCAGGGTTAAGTTGACGACTGGGAGATGTCGGCATGGCGTTATTACCTCTGGTCAATGCGGAACCAGTACCGCCATCACTAGGATCAAGGAAAGGCTTGAGATTAATGCCGCGACTAAATCCGCTAGAAGATGTTGTGACAGGGCTGGAGTTTCCGCCGAAAATACCGAAAATTTGCCCCAAAATGTTGTTGTTATTTTGTCGGCTGCCAAAGGTGTTAACGCCTTGGGTGGCAACGCCATCTTCCGCCGTTGCCAAGTTTTCAAATACAGCGTCACGAGTGGCGATCGCATTTTGCCCTTGGGGAACAGTGAAGACAATTTGACAACTATTGTTCGCTTCAGTGGTGACACAAACAATGTCGTAGTTATTTTCGCGGCCTGTTGTGAGTTCCACTAAACCATCGGCACGATACATCTCAAGACGGCGACTAATTTCGTTACAGCGACGCTCGGCTGTCCAACCGCCCCCCATGTCTTCGGGTACTGCCCAAGCATAGGTTTCACCGGGCTGGCTTTCGGGTTGGTACATAACCGTGTATTCGCCTTGGTTGTACTGGCAAACAAAACGCTGCTCCCCGTCAATAACAACTGTTCCTGCACCAGCTTCTGGCTCGGACTCGATAACGACATCCGGTGGTGTCTGGGCGATCGCCGAAACAGCAGCAAACCCTAAAATTTCAAGGGCAACAACACCAATTTTTAGAAAACCGTGACGGTGCGAACGTTTTGTCATTGTGTATAGTCCCAAACTAAACCAAACAGATAATCGACTTGTTTTTTAAAGACGCAAAGATCTTTTGCAAGTTCCCCTTGTGTAGCTGAGAATCGCTATGCTATATTTACCAAGCTAATACGCATGCGGACGTGGCGGAATTGGTAGACGCGCTAGATTTAGGTTCTAGTGTCTTACGGCGTGAGAGTTCGAGTCTCTCCGTCCGCATTTTTTCCCAGTAAATAAAGACCCTGTTATGGACTTTCCAGACTCAGATTTCGAGATGGCGATCGCCGATGTCGAGCAAGAATTAGAGTCTTTAAAGTTGCGCTATCAAGAAGTTTGTGATGCAACACAAGAAATTGCTGAATTGCAAGAATCTCAGATAGAAATTTTGGATCAGGCTGAACGAGTCGTTAAACAAGAATCCCTTAAAACAGAACTTTCTTTAATCATCGAAAGCATCCAAGACCTGGAGCTAAAGCTAGAGAGCAAGCTCCTCAAGTGGCAAGAACCCTTCTGGCAAGTTGTTCGTTTTACCGGAGTCGGTATTTTAATCGGTTGGATTTTACGCACTAGCCTTTAGCCTAACGTTTCTGAAGAATACTCATAAAAAAATCCCCAAGCTTCTTGACGAACTTGGGGACTGTTCCGTTAATTTAGTTTGGAAAATCTAAATGGCTAAATTTTCAAAAAGAGATTTAAGCAGGGCGATCTTCGATGACTTTATCGATTAGGCCGTACTCCAATGCTTCTTGAGCAGACATGAAATTATCGCGGTCAGTATCTTTCTCAATTTGCTCAACAGTTTGACCACTATGGTCAGCCATTAGCTCATTAAGTTGCTGCTTAATGCGGAGAATTTCCTTCGCTTCAATCTCAATATCAGTCGCTTGGCGACGGCCTTGAGTACCACCAAGGGGCTGGTGAATCATGATGCGGGAGTGGGGCAGTGCAAGACGCTTACCTTTTGTACCCGCAGAGAGCAAAAATGCACCCATAGAAGCTGCAAGACCTACACAAATGGTGACAACTTCAGACTTGATGTGCTTCATCGTGTCGTAGATTGCCAAGCCCGCAGTCACAGAACCACCGGGAGAGTTGATATAGAGATAGATCGGCTTGCTGGGATCCTCGGAGTCGAGGTAAAGCATGATGGCAATAATCTGATTTGCCAAAGCATCGTTGACGCCACGACCGAGGAAAATGATGCGCTCACGGTAGAGGCGATCGTAAATATTGATCCAGTCAGAGTAGGGCTGACCGGGCATTTGATACGGAACTTTTGGGACACCGATAGGCATGGATTTTTTTACCTTGTTCTAGATGATTTGGCTGTAGTAAACGGAAAAACAATAAAAACGAAAGTTACATTTCTATTGTTTTAGGACAGGGTGGGGACAGGTGTCGGTAAGTCCTGAGAACTTTCCAATACTTTGTCGATAATGCCGTATTCGAGGGCTTGTTCTGGTGTCATGTAGAACATCCGGTCAGTATCTTTTTCGAGTTTTTCGACCTCTTGACCGGTATATTTCGACATCATCTCCATAATGGTGCGCTTGTTGTCGATGACTTCTTTGGCACGGATTTGAATGTCTGATGCTTGTCCTTGGGCACCTTGACGGGCTTGGTGAAGAATGATGGTCGAGTGGGGTAAGCTGGCTCGACAGCCCTTTGTACCAGCGGCAAGGATCATTGCTGCGGTTCCCATCGCCTGACCGAGACAAATGGTGTGGACGGGCGGGGTGATGTAGTTCAGGGTGTCGCAGATCGCAAAGGCTTCTGTCTCAAAACCGATGGAGTCGCCGCCATACCAAGATGTACCGGTGGAGTTGATGTACATAAAGATGGGCTTATCGGGATCGTCAAATTGCAAAAACAGCAATTGGGCGATGATGAGTTCTGTGACATCGACACCGATTTGGTCTTTGTATTCGTCTGGGGAAACGAGGGGCAAACCAAGGTAGACGATGCGCTCTTTTAATAGTAAGGACGGTAGGTCTGGCGGTGGGGTGCGATAGTTCGCGCCACTACCACCTCTGTAGGGTGCTTGGACAGCCTGAATCGGTGAGTTCATATGCTTTATGACGAATCTCGACGTTAACCTGACTAGGTTAGGTTTTCGAGGTATTTTTGTCTGATTTTGTTCTAGTATCTGATTTTAACGCAAGGTTATGCCACGGTTTAGCTAGAAGGTCAGATGGAAAAGGTATTTTTGGTGGGGGCGGGTCTAGGAAGTGTTGATTTTCTGACGGTGCGGGGGCGATCGCTCCTTGAGTCTGCGGAAGTGGCTATTTATGATGCGTTAGGCTCCCAGCAGTTGCTTGATTTGTTGCCTACAGAGTGTTTGCGGGTTTATGTGGGTAAGCGGGGCGGCGAAAAAAGCACGCCCCAAGGTGAGATTAATCGTTTGCTAGTGGAATATGCCCGCTCGGGTAAGCGAGTGGTGCGGCTGAAGGGGGGTGATCCGTATATTTTTGGGCGATCGCACCCAGAAGTTGTCGCGTTAAAAAATGCGGGTTGTGAGTTTGAGGTTGTGCCGGGCATTTCTTCAGTTTTGGCGGCACCACTTTTAGCTGGAATTCCGTTAACTCATAAAGAATTCAGTGCTGGTTTTTTTGCAGGGACTGCCCACAATCTTGATGCGTTTGATTGGGCTGCTTTGGCGAAACTCGATACGCTCGTTTTTTTAATGGGCGGACGGCAACTGGGAGAAATTTGTCAGCGGTTACAACAAGAAGGGCGATCGCCGGATTTTCCGGTGGCAGTGGTGCGGGCGGCTGGCTTACCGGAACAGCAGGTTTGGACAGAAACATTAAGTACAATTACGCGGCGAACCGGAGCTGCCAAAAAACTTTCACCCTGTGTGATCATTGTGGGTCAAGTGGTGAATCTGAGACCGGATTATATGAGCGCAAGAGCGGCAAAACCTTTAGCTGGAAAAACAATTCTCATTACCCGTGCAGCATCGCAATCGAGTGAATTTACTCGTCTGCTAACCGAAACGGGCGGAAATATTCTCGAAATGCCTGCCCTCGAAATTCGCGACCCTTTCACATGGGAACCGCTAGATCAGGCGATCACCACCCTGGATACCTTTACTTGGCTCATTCTCACCTCAGCCAATGGCGTGGAATTTTTCTTTAAGCGGCTCCAAACCCTCGGTAAAGATGCCCGTGCCTTGGGAAACCTCAAAATCGCAGTAGTGGGTAAAAAAACAGCCAAGTTCCTCAAAAAAGCGGGTTTAAATGCGGACTTTATCCCGCCAGATTATGTCGCAGATTCTCTCGTTGAGAATTTTCCAGAAGCTTTAAATGATCAAAAAATTCTGTTCCCTCGCGTTGAAACAGGTGGGCGGGATGTCCTCGTTAAAGAATTAAGAGCACAAGGTGCAACGATTGTCGAAGCGCCAGCCTACGAATCCGGTTGTCCTCGTGACATTCCAGCGGCTGTATGGCAAGAATTACAGGATCGAAAAATTGATATTGTCACCTTTGCCAGCTCGAAAACCGTTAAAAATTTTTGGACTTTAATTCAACAAAATGGCGGCGATCGCCAACTACTCGACCAAGTAAAATTAGCGTCGATTGGTCCCTTAACATCAAAAACTTGCTTGGAAATTTTCGGTCGAGTTGATATCGAAGCCGAGCAATATACCCTTGATGGCTTGCGCGACGCGATTATTGCAAATTCAGTAGAACCTTAAAAAAGAAATTATTTCCCAGAACATAACGCATCAAAATCGATTTTTTTCGGCGCCACTAGTTCTTGAAACAATGGTTTAGCAAATAAATAACCTTGGAAAAGTTCAATACCAAAGGACTGTAAAGTTCTGAGTTCTGCTGAGGTTTCTATACCTTCGGCAATGACGATAGTTTTCAACTCTTGGCACACTTGTAAAACGCCGCGAATAATTGCCTGTTTAACTGAATCTTGATCAATATTACGAATGAGAGCCATATCCAGTTTGATGATATCCGTGCGAATTTCTGACAAAAAGTTTAATCCTGCATAACCAGCACCAAAATCATCTATGGCTGTTTTAAAACCACGGTCACGATAATAAGAAACAATTTTTTTGAGGTGTTCTAAATCTTCAACTTTTTCACTTTCTGTAATTTCAAAAATGATTTTCTCAATGGGAAAACCGTACATTTCAGCCGCATTAAGCGTCGTACGAATACACAACTCTGGTTGATAAACGGCGTTGGGCATGAAATTAATACTGAGAAAAGTATCCATTGATAAATCTGCCGCTAATTTGATCGCTTTTGTGCGGCAACATTGATCAAATCGGTAGAGATTACCTTGGTTCACCTTTTCAAAAACAGCACCTGCTGGCTCGTTATGAATTCCCCGAACTAAAGCTTCGTAGGCAAAAATCTCTTGTTTTTTGATATTAATAATTGGCTGAAACGCCATTGTGAAATCAAAGTCTAATCCGACACCATCAACACAAGCACTACATCCTAGAGGCTGTTGATATTCTTCTGGGATTTCCAATGGGTTTCTCCAGTCAATATTTATAGTCGTTGACTAATTTTAGCTTGAATAAGAAGACTTCTGGAAATGAACAATAAGTTACTTCCAGAAGTCTAAAATCACGCTGGTCGTGAATATTTTTCTACATAAAACTGGCGATCGCCTTAAATCCCGAGACGTTGGTAAACCTGATCAAGGTGACGAATTTGGAATTGCGGATCAAAGCAAGTTTCAATTTCTTCAGAGGATAGATGCTGTGTGATTTCTGCATCTGCTTCTACATTAGCGCGGAAATTGCCACCTTCCGTATTCCAAGCGGTGTGGGCGCAACCTTGAACTAAGCGGTAAGCATCTTCGCGGCTAATACCTTTGTCTACAAGGGCTAGCAATACCCGTTGACTGAAAATAACGCCGCCGTATACGTTCATGTTGCGCTTCATATTTTCTGGGTAAACCAGTAAATTTTTCACGAGACCGATGGTGTCTCTCAGCATGAAGTGCACAAGGATACAGCTGTCGGGGAGGGCAATGCGCTCAACGCAACTATGGGAAATATCCCGCTCGTGCCAGAGGGCTACATTTTCTAGGGCCGCCATTGCATTACCGCGAACCAAACGGGCCATACCAGTCAAACGCTCAGACTTAATAGGGTTACGTTTGTGGGGCATTGCTGAGGAACCCTTTTGTTTTTTCGAGAAAAATTCTTCAACTTCAAGGACGTCGGTACGTTGGAGGTTACGAATTTCCACTGCAAAGCGCTCGATGGACGCGGCTAAAACAGCTAACTGATTCATGTAGTTAGCATGGCGATCGCGGGAAATGACTTGGGTCGAAGCGGTATCGGGATCAAGACCCAGTTTCTGGCAGGTAATCGCTTCAACGCGGGGTTCAATATTGGCGTAAGTTCCGACTGCACCAGAGATTTGGCCAACAGCAATTTCTTTGCGAACTGCAAGGAGGCGATCGCGGTTCCGGAGCATTTCAGCAAGCCAACCGGCTAGCTTAAAGCCAAAGGTCATCGGTTCGGCGTGGATGCCGTGGGAGCGACCGACCATGACTGTGTAGCGATGTTGTTGCGCTTGATAGCGAATCGCTTGAATCAGTTCTTCGACACAGCTCAAAATCAGATCCATGCTGTCTACCATTTGCAGAGCAAGGGCAGTATCAAGCACGTCGGAGCTAGTCATACCAAGGTGAATATATCGTCCAGCATCGCCGACATACTCATTGACATTCGTTAAAAAGGCGATGACATCATGTTTCACTTCCGCCTCAATTTCAAGAACGCGAGCTTCATCAAAATCAGCTTTTTCCTTAATGATTTCGACAGCATCTTTGGGAATATACCCTAACTCTGCTTGTGCTTCACAGACGGCTACTTCAACTTTGAGCCATGCTTTGAGTTTTGCTTCATTTGTCCAGAGATTTCCCATTTCAGGGAGGGTATAACGTTCAATCACGAAATGTTCAGCTGAATACAACCTAGCTATTCTACAGGGGCGTACCTGAGTTTGTGCAAGCAGAAAAAAGTAATCTTCAACAAATCGTCATCTAACCCAAAGCTGAAGTTTCTAAAAAATAAAAAACGAGGCGATCGCCCCGCTTATTTTTAATGAACTTAATGTGCTGGTGTTTGCCCCTATACTTCACCACCAGATCTTGGTGGAGGGCTAGATTTGCCACCGCCGGCACCCGTATTTTTAATGTCAACCACCTTACTGAGAAGTTCAAACCAGAAAGGAGCACCCATCGAGATAGCGACACCACTGATCAGCCAACCAAAACATTGTTTGACCCATCCAAAGCCACGTTTAACAACGCCAAACTGCTCGACATTTCGAATTGTTGCTTCTCCAGTGACTGGGTCAAGTGCTTTGTACTGGTCTTCCTTAGCTTCTTTAATACCAAGCCGATACAGCGTTTGTTGACTCTGGTTGTCTGGACTCCAACCAATGGGCAGGTCTAAATCCTCAATTTCAAAACCGCCAGCGGCTTCTAGTTCACCTCTGTCTTCGGGTAATCCTTCTGTTTCAATGTCGATGTTCTCTACTGTTGTGGTCGCTTGACTGGCCAACATCCCCCGCAATACTGAGTCGTGGGATAACTGGTTGACGACATAGAAAGTATCAACATTCGCGACAACCGCAATAATCACCCCTAGGATAAAGGCGAAACCTTTTGCATTGCGCTTATACACACCATTGGCGCGGGTCATGCCGTTATCAAACCAAGTTTCTACGCCGCGCTTAAATTCTTTAATACCCTCTTCAACGTCTTCAATTTTTGCCTGGGTCTGATCGGCGATCGCCGCCATACTATTCATCAGATTATCTGGAACGTTATTTAAGACATCCCAAACATCTTCCATTTTCTCATTGCCGCTTTTTTCAATGATGCGCTCAATTTTGCAGTGGAGGGACTGGGCGCTTTTTTTCGTTGCACTGAGCCTTTTCGCAATTTCACAATTAGGATCATCATTCGCTATTTTTAATTCTTGGTAAGCGCGAATGACCTGGGAAACACTCGTTTGAGTATTTTCTAACCAAACAGCTTGTTCTTTATCAAGATAGATCTCTTCCCTGATCGTATTTAGCTCATTGAGAAATTTACGTTTAAGGATTTTTTGATTATCATCACCTTCCGGTAAATTTTCCTTGGCAGCTTGTACATAGCGATAGAGCTGCTCATACATTTTGTTAAATGATTGATTTAGGGTGAGCTGGTTGTGGGTAAATTCATCCACAATGATGCCCAACACCTTGTTCATTTTCTCTTCACTTAAACTCGCCTTGATCGCTTGGGGAATTGAAGGCTCGTTATCAATGTGTTGACAGGCTTTATCTACAACTTCGTCGATCCTTTGGCGGAAAGCTTCTACTTTGTCAGCATTAATTTCGCGAACAATTGTATCAACTTTTAGGGTCTGTAAAATACTGGTGGCAAAGGTTTCCGATGGAATAGCCGAAGGGCCACTATTTTTATCGGCGTTAAGGATGCGAGTAAAGCGACGGAAGAATTTGGCGATTTTTCCGGTTTTTTCGTAGTTAAGACTGTTAACAAGGGGGTGCTTATAAAGAATGCCCGCTAGCTTTTGTCCCTTTTCCCGGGCTTGTAGCAAAACTTGCTTTTGCTCTGGAGAAAGGGTCGGATCGTCTGGATCAACAGTTCCAGACATGAGGGTTTCGATGGATTCTTTGAGGTGCTTAGCGCGCCACTGCATGATCGTTGTGATCACTTCTTGGACTTCTGAGGCCAAAAGGCTCAAGATGAGGTAGATAAAGATTAGTCCGATAGCAATATCAACGACCAAAGACAATCCCATCGATATACTCCCTAGTTTTGGTGAAATTCTTCGACAACTCCCAATCATAGGGGAATTTTTAGCTCCAACGATGGCGATCGCCACAATCGTTAAAAAAGTAAGATTTAATGAGGGAAACCTCACC
Organism: uncultured Synechococcus sp.; assembly: GCA_964638765.1. GTDB lineage: Bacteria > Cyanobacteriota > Cyanobacteriia > Cyanobacteriales > MRBY01 > MRBY01. The sequence continues at coordinate 20,498 of CAZXBK010000011.1, forward strand.
TTTGCGTTGGTTTAAGTCAAGAAAAATTTATGTCCTCGGCCAAATCTTCTGTTCCCTTTGTCGCCTACTTAATGGCGTTTTTTTATATTCTGTTTAGTCTGTATCCTGACAGTCACAGTTTAATGGTGGCTTGGCCGTGGGTGTTGGTCTGGCAAATTGGCCTCTTTTGTCCCTTAAATTGGTTCTTGCTCCAGCTTTGGGAAGACCATTGTTTGTACTTGCTGGGTAATGGTTTTGACCAGTTTGTGCTCTTTGTTTTATTGGGCATTGGTGTGTCTACCCTCGGTGCAGAGTTTCCCCAACAGGCACGCTGGTATGCATGGGCAAGTGTGGGTTTTGTGGCGACGCTATATCCGGTAAGCCATTGGCTCAATAATCCGGTAGGTCGTTACCGCATATTTCTGGGGCAGGGATATTTAAGTCTGGCCTTTGTTGCTGTGAGTTTAGCGTTGTGGCTGAGCCAGACTTTTTTCCCGGAAATTGAGCGGCTACAGGATCTCGGTCTTGCTTCGTCGCAAATCAGTATTGATTTTTCGAATTTAACGCTACGCAATTGGGCGCCCCTAGGACATCAAAACTATGTGGCGGGCTACTTGATCTTATGTTTGCCAATGTTGCTGGGTCTAGCCATTTTGCACCGCGATTGGCGACGCTGGATTTGGCTCACGGGTGTGGCAATTGGAGGCATAGATCTTTACACTACAAGCTCCCGTGGTGGCTGGTTTGGTTTGGCGATCGCCGCGATTACTGCGTTTATATTTGCCTGGAACTTTAGCCAGATTCGCCGATTTTGGTTAACCATAGCTGGCATTCTCACCACAGGTATTCTTTTGATTGTGGTGTTGACGAATAACCGTCTTTACCGCCTTGTGATGCCAATTTTGCAGGGTCAAGGTTTAGGAGAACTCAACTACCGTTGGGTGAATGCCCAAGTCGGTTGGCATATGGGTAGTAGTCATCCTGTGACGGGTATTGGTCTGGGTAATGTGCCGCTGCTGTACCAAGAGTATCGACCGATTGAAGCTGGCCGTCTTTCGGAAATTATTTATCAACTCCACAGTACTCCGGTGCAACTATGGGCTGAAATGGGCATTTGGGGTATTGGGCTATTTGTGGGGAGTTTTTTATTTTGTGGCTGGGTGCTGTGGCGTATACGTCACAATATCGTGGCTATGTCTCGCCAAGACCGGATTTTATTGGGCAGTATTTACACCGGATTTGCTGGTTATTGGGCGCTAAGTTTGACTGATTATCAGCTTGATAATGTGTGTATTAGCGGCATCATCATAATTTTGACCGCGATCTTAGCGGCGATCGCCCGGAATAGTAATCCTCAAAAATCCGTACCGGCTTTCCCCACAACGGACAAACCTTTTGGGAAAGTCAGACTTGTTTGCTTCGGCATCCTCGGATTGTATGGTGCCATCACCCTGTGGCTATTACCCATCCACATTGCTTGGGAAAAATCGAGTGTTGGCTTTGACGCCCTCAGTCAAGAAACGCCTGATTACAACAAATTTGTTGCAAGTTTACAGGGGGCACACAAGTTGGCGCCATGGGAACCCTACTATACCCATCAGCTTGCTTGGAATCTGGGGGAACTGGGGCTACAAACCCAAGACCCTGAACGCCGTGACCAGTACCTTGATGAGGCGATCACTTGGTTTGAAACAAGTAACGGGATTTCGCCAGCGCGGGAATTTGCCCACACCAATTTAGCTTGGCTATATATGGCCACCCAGCAGCCAGAAGCGGCCTCTTCTAAATTTATCGCTTCGGCTCGCCTTGTTCCGGCAAAGTGCGGCCTATTCTATGGGTTGGGATTAAGCCTTCTGGATCAAGGCAAACTAGATGAGGCGGTGGAGGCAATCGCCATTGAAATTCTGCGTGACCCAACCTTTATTACCAGCCCCGTGTGGCGATCAGATGGATTAGTACAGCTTTATCCTGCAGTCGTCTCGAAAGTGATGGGTGAGTACGATCAACTTTTAGAGCAATATCCTAAAGATGAACTACTTCATCGCTGTCGCGGGGCGATCGCCTGGTGGATTGGCAACCGAGATTTAGCGGAACAAGATCTATTAACCTACGGCTCTGCAGAAACCCTAAATCTTATTTTGCGTGACAAAATTACATCGCCCGAATTAGAAAAAAATAGTGCTGTCGGCTTATTAAATATGGCGTGGGACAACCCCGATGAAAGACTGAACTATATTGATAAAGCGTGGCAAGCAGCTGGACGAAGCGATGAAATACCGGATATTGTTCGCCAAGACTTTGTCGTTTCAATGTCCCAAGCCGCTAATTTTGAGCAATGGTTACGAGCCTATGCCCCAGAATGGCGGTATCGACGCACTCGTAGCGGCTTTAATGTAATCAGTCGACATATCGACGGTTCTATTCCTTCGGATTTCTGGACGGTGACGGAAAATGTGGCGATCGCCACATGGTTTGGAACAGTATTTCCGTCAATTATTTATCAACCAAGTTTTGATCGGCAAATCCAGCCCCTACGGGAAAAACTGTGGCAAGCCATCGTGGACGAGTAATCTCACTTATTGCCACCGAAAAATTTGCAAATAAAAAGAGAGGTCATTATCGACCTCCCCAAGCCAAACCAAAAACGAACACCAGTTAGGCAAGACCTGTATTTGCGCCAGGCTTACCCGTTGCGAGTTCAACCTTCATGATTTTGCCGCCCATTTTCATAATGCGCTGCTGCTCACGAAACCAGTTGTCGTAGGGGACAAGCTTAGTGAAATAAGTATTTTGTAACTCACGTTGAGTCCGAATCCGGGTTTGGCTTGGAACACAAGCCGTGATTTTGAACATCCGCATAGGTTGAAGATCTCCTAAAGTTTTAACCTAGTCTTTTCGTTAAAGAACAGATTTTATAATCGGGGCTAATATGACAAAGTTCGGAAGCCACTTAGACTGTCCAGACCGCTAAAACTTTGTTCACTAGGGAATCTAAAGCTTAAAGGGATCTGAGAGCCTGCGCATACTTCCGAACTCATTAATTTGGGTACTACACCACTTGCATCTGACAGATGCGAAGAATTAGCTTAAGCCAGAGCAGATGTAGTCAAAGTAAACGCCCATTTCGCGACCAGCGTCAGCACCGACAAGACCAGCAGTGACTTCTTTCATTGCTTGGATAGCTTGAACAGTGGAACCAACGGGTACACCGAGGGAGTTGTAAGTTTCTTTCAAACCGTTAAGAACGCGCTCATCGAGGATCGAAGGATCGCCAGCGAGCATTGCGTAAGTGGAATAACGGAGATAGTAGTCGAGGTCACGAATACATGCAGCGTAACGACGAGTGGTGTACATGTTGCCACCAGGACGAGTTACGTCGGAGTAAAGAAGGGACTTAGCAACTGCTTCTTTAACGATCGCCGCAGCGTTAGCACTGATTACGCTAGCCGCACGAACACGGAGGGAGCCAGTTGTGAAGTATTCTTTGAGCTTTGCCATTGCTGAACCATCAAGGTACTTACCTTGGACGTCAGCAGAGTTGATTACAGAAGTAATTGCGTCTTGCATTGTTATATTTCCTTATCTTAATGAGGTCTAAACGAAGTTCCAGAAGGTAAACACCTTGGATACATGTAGTCAAACTTAGTAAATCTACTAAGAATTACTGCATTGCTCCGACGACATAGTCAAAGTAAGTGCCAGCTTCTGCTGCGTCATCACCAGACATCATGCCAGTAGCAACAGCTTTCATCTCACGTACAGCTTGAGCAACTGCATCGATGGGAGTGCCGAGGGACTTGTACATTTCACGTACACCGACAAGACCGATTTCTTCGATAGGAGTAACGTCACCAGCAACAACACCGTAGGTGATGAGGCGGAGGTAGTAGTCCATGTCACGAAGACAAGTTGCAGTCATTTCTTCGCCGTATGCGTTACCACCGGGAGAAACAACGTCGGGGCGCTTCTGGAAAAGTGCATCGCCAGCAGACTTGATGATGCGCTCACGAGAACCAGTGAGAGTCTCAGCAATGCGAAGACGGCTTTCACCAGAAGTAACAAAAGATTTAATGCGATCGAGTTCACCGGGGCTGAGGTAACGAGCTTCAGCATCGGCGTTCACGATGGATTTCGTGACGATACTCATCTATGGATTCCTCCTCTAGATATTGAGAATAAATAAAGTAAATAATGACCAGATTTTAAATTTAAACTGGTTTTTTATCAAATTGCATTGGCTTAGCTGCTTTTGCTCTAAAATGCTCCGGCGATCGCCAATGTTTGAGTTGTACGAGACCTAAGAGACAAGGTTTACTCTCACTGTGAAGGCAAGGATCTATCCTTGAACATGCTTAGTTTCTGTACAGCCATCAGGGATTATTTTGCGTTACTGTGCTGCGCTTCCTTTGTGTTCCGTAACAGTTTTTAACATGTCTCATTTTTGTGACGCTTTGTTTTTCTCGTTTTGTTTCCCTGAAAAATATTTTCTTTTTTCTCGACAGAAATTTTCTGGCTTTCATTTCTTTTTGCTCCAGAAAAGACAACCATCTCAAGACTTGTTTGCTGGGATATTTTCTCCTAGGGAGGCTGTAAAAGGTGCGCGATTTGCCTCTAGAACAAACTCAGCTGCTGGGGTTCTGATGGTAATTCCTGCCAGGGTAAAGGCGGCACAGGAAGTTGTGCTTGTTCTAGTTTCTGTTGGAATTTTTTGGCGATCGCCGGCGAATGATCCTCGATAGGACAGTGAACAAAAAAGTAAATTTCCTTCTCTTCAGCCAGCCATTGCGTCAGTTGTTTGACCCACTCATCTAAATAGGGCTCACTATATTTAAAGTCTGGATGACTAATAAAGCGCACAATCACTTGCTTACTGGTACTGATCGGCTGCAAAGGTACATTAGGCTTGCGGCGTTGGGATTTCGCTTGGGGATTATCAGGGCAGTTATAGATAGGACGGGTGTCAAGCAGAACTTTCGTAATATTTGCCGACTCTAGCCACGTTGTCAAAGCTAAGTTATGGGGTTCCTTAAACCAGTTGATATGCCTAGTTTCTAAGGCAAGTTGCACGTTGGTATTAGCTAACGAATTGAAAAAGTTTTTAAGGTCTTCAAACTGAGCCGGTGAATAGCTGGGAGGTAGCTGGGCAAAGATACAGCCTAGGCGATCGCCTAGGGGAGCCACCCGCTCAATAAAGTCCTGGGCTGCTTTGAGCTGGGGCATCAGTAAGCCTTCATGGGTAACTGTTCGGGGGAACTTCAAGCAAAAGCGAAAATCCTTAGGAGTCTGAACACGCCAGCGGTTAACTGTTACTTCCGAAGGCACCGCATAAAAAGTGGTATTACCCTCGACTGTCCGTAGGCGATCGCCGTACAACCGCAACAAGTCTTGTGAAGAACTACCCGCCGGAAAAAAATTTCCAAGCCAGCCCCGATAAGACCAAACCGCGCACCCCATCCTAAACTCAGCCATTCCTATCTACCTCACTCTCTACCTTAAGACTTAGTAAAACTGCAAACAAATTCATATAAATCAGTATTTCTACTCAGTCTTTTGTTCACTCCGAGCAATTCAATCTTTTGATAACCGCTACAAAAAGAGTATGCATTTTGCCGTATGCACATTTGTCAATAGTTGTTTACAATGTGTAATAAGTATTCCGAAATGCAGGTCAACTAAAGGAAGTCAGTTATTACAACAGGCCATCTAAGTTCTGACCCAATCAATAGTAAGTCGTAAGGAGCAAACTTATGTTTACCGGTGAAAACGATCTCTCACTCGAACAACAATTTAGTCTTCGATCCTTTGAAAGCCAAGTGCAGCAGATGGATCGTGAGCAAGCCCAAGAATATCTAGTCAAGCTCTATGAGCAAATGTTGTCACGGGAAAATATGTATAAAGAAGTGATTAAGCATCAGTGGGGTCTGTAGGAGCTGATTGTCTCATTGTCTGTTCGATTCTTAACCCCTATCGTTTGTATCCTGTCTTCAACTAATGTCTTTTTCTGCAATCACCGTAACGACAACGAAAGACCTTCCGAAACTTTGGCGTTGTTATTTAGTGAAGCTAATCATTAGTTAAGTAAGATTAACAGCCTCTTTCTCGATCTCGGTTTAATGAAAAATCAAGCTTGGGATACCGGGTTGAACAGGATATATTCACTTACGCCTCAAATTCTCACTATCACTAAAATCCGTTAAAAAGAAGTGTTACCGTTAAAGAACTAGGTTTTAACTGGTTTTACATTACCAACGGCACGTTTCATGTTCCACAGCGCTTTAATTTGTACCGATTTTACTGATGGCTTAGATCGATTAACTGACTGTATCGAAAACCTTGTCAGTGGTGGACTGTCGAAAATCGTTTTTTTCCATAGTGTGCCTTTATGGGAAGAAGGAAATATTCCTCGCATTGATAAAGAAAGAATTACTGAAGCCCAATCTCTTTTATCCAAGGCTCTTGTTCATACGCCCGATGGAGCTGACGTAAAAGTTGAAGTCATTTCCGGTAAGCCCCTAGACAATATCAGCAAAGTTATCGAAGAGTATGGCTGTGATGTCATCGTTGTCGGAACACCGATTAAAAATTTAATCCAAGAAAAAATGTTTGGCAGTACCAGCATGGGCTTGATGAAGTCGATGAAAAAGCCTGTGATGATCCTGCGCCCCCAAATTGTTTCGACATACACACGCGAAGAGTTGGCGCTAAGATGCCAGCATTTGTGGCGTTATTTGCTGTTGCCCTACAACGATAGTGATGAGGCGAAGCATTTAATTCAGCAAGTTAAGCAGCTTGCCTCGAAGGCTCCAGAGGATTCGATCAAGCAGTGTTACTTATCGTGGGTACTAGACGACAGTGGTATTCAACGTTTACAAATTGACTCCCTTAAGAAAAAAGCTGAGAAAAAGCTTGAGGCAGTCAAGGCAGAATTAGAAGAAGTTGGTCTAACGGTAAAAACTGATGTACGAGTCGGTTTACCCCTCGACACAATTATGAATATTGCTGTTAGGGAAGATATTAGTGCGATCGCCATTGCGAGCAAGCCGCGTAATCAATTGCTAGAGCTAACAATTCACAGTTTTGCCAGTGACTTACTCCATCGGAACTGGTTTCCAACTTTATTTTTCCCCATGTGATGTGACTCACTAAATCTCCGTTAATAGTGTCACTCTGCAGACATAGTAAATGTCACGTAAGCCATTTTGCTTAGTCACAGCTCCAAGCCACCAATTCCGGCAAACTTGAAGCATCAGAAACAACAGATTCTTCACAGGGGATAAAGATTAATGCAAGCTTACATTCAGGTTGTCATCGACGATGTTGCAGCAGAGGGGGTTTTGCCTCGTCATCGCTACCAACTCATTCAAGGTTTGCTGTCGGAAGGGAGACTTCGTAAGGAAGAAAAAACTTGGATTGAACGTCTGTGTTACGGCGTTAATCACAATCTTTTACCCCTCGTTGATTAAAACAATCTTCAGATTTCCTTCCAAATGTAACAAATTGCAAAGTATAATCATATTTATTGTTTTCAAAACAAGCGTTCTTTACAAGAAGGAAACCTTACACCATGCGTGTTGCGATCGCCGGAGCCGGACTAGCAGGATTATCCTGCGCTAAGTACCTAGTAGATGCAGGACATACTCCCATCGTTTTAGAGAGGAGAAATGTACTGGGCGGTAAAGTTGCAGCGTGGCAGGATGAAGATGGTGACTGGTATGAGACCGGTTTACATATCTTTTTCGGCGCATACCCTAATATGCTCCAGCTCTTCAAAGAATTAGATATCGAAGATCGCCTCCAGTGGAAGGAGCACACCATGATCTTCAACCAACCGGACGCACCCGGAACCTACTCTCGGTTTGATTTCCCCGATGCGCCAGCTCCCATCAATGGCCTTATCGCGATCTTGCGTAACAACGACATGTTGACGTGGGAAGAAAAGATCAAGTTTGGTATTGGTCTTCTTCCGGCAATTGTTCAAGGTCAAAAGTACGTCGAAGAAATGGACAAGTACTCTTGGTCTGAGTGGATGAAGAAGCAAAACATCCCTGAACGTGTTGAAAAAGAAGTATTTATTGCGATGTCTAAAGCGCTAAACTTCATCGACCCCAACGAAATTTCTGCGACTATCCTGCTCACAGCTCTGAACCGCTTCCTTCAAGAAAAGAATGGCTCGAAGATGGCGTTCCTTGATGGTTCCCCCACAGAGCGTCTTTGTCAGCCTATTGTCGACTACATTACAGAGCGTGGTGGCGAGGTTCACCTTAAGCGACCCCTAAAGGAATTTGTCTTAAACGACGACGGTACAGTGAAAGGATATCTACTCAGAGGCCTAGATGGTAATCCTGATGAGATGTTTACTGCCGATGCTTATGTCTCTGCGATGCCCGTTGATCCGCTAAAAGTTATGTTGCCTCCAGCTTGGCGAGAGCAGGATTTCTTTAAGAAATTAGATGGACTAGAAGGCGTGCCTGTTATCAACCTACACATGTGGTTTGATCGGAAGCTTACTGATGTTGATCACCTTCTCTTCTCGCGATCGCCGCTGCTGAGTGTCTACGCTGACATGAGTAATACTTGCCGGGGCTACTACAGCGATAAATCCATGCTGGAGTTGGTTTTAGCTCCTGCGAAAGATTGGATTACAAAATCTGATGAAGAAATTATCGCTGCAACGATGGAAGAGTTAAAGCAACTGTTCCCCGATGACTTCACTGGTGATAATCAAGCCAAACTGTTGAAGTATCACGTTGTTAAAACACCACGTTCTGTTTATAAGTCTATTCCCGGTCGTCAAGAATTCCGTCCTTCCCAAGACACACCGATTAAAAATTTCTTCTTGACCGGCGACTATACGATGCAGCGTTATCTTGCGAGTATGGAAGGTGCCGTGTTGTCAGGTAAGCTGACAGCGCAAGCCGTTGCCAAAGCCGCGGAAACCACCCTTTCGAACACCACTGGTGCTGTATCGGTTGCTGCATAATTGATTCACTTGGGTCTGACTTCAGTAGATTTACTAGGTCATTTCCCATTTGAGTCGTACAATGCGACAATCATTATGGCTTTTTTTGCCCACGGGGAGAGTTGAGAAACCGCTCCCCAGACACTTCGCCCGCAACGCATGCTGCAATTGTCTAGACTTCAGAACTACCCCCAAACAGCCTCGTCGTTTGTCTCTTGTGAGGAGGCTTATGAATATTGTCGTACTATTACTGCAAAGTATTCTAAGACGTTTTATCTAGGCACTTTATTGATGCCGCGCGAAAAGCGAGAAGCGATTTGGGCAATTTATGTTTGGTGCCGTCGCACCGATGAACTTGTCGATGGCCCAGAGGCGGTCAATACTACGCCAGAAACTTTAGATAGCTGGGAAAGAGACTTAGAGTCAGTATTCGCAGGTCAACCAATTGCGAACCCGGATGTTGCCTTAGTTGATAGTCTTAACCGCTTTCCCCTAGATATTCAGCCTTTCAGGGACATGATTGCGGGTCAAAGAATGGATTTGTACCGTAGTCGCTATGAGACATTCGAAGATCTCAAACTCTACTGCTACCGTGTTGCGGGTACTGTCGGTTTGATGTCTGGTGCTGTCATGGGACTCCAAGCCCCCAAGAATCCTGCACCCTGGGATAAAAACAAAAAGATCGATGCTGCGCCTGTTGAGGAAGCCGTCGCCTTAGGCATTGCAAATCAACTCACTAATATTTTGCGCGACGTCGGCGAAGATCGAGGACGTGGCAGAATCTATCTTCCTTTAGAAGATTTAGAGCGTTTTAACTATTCTGAGAAAGAGTTATTTGATGGTGTAATCGATGATCGTTGGCGATCGCTCATGAAGTTTGAGATTGAGCGGGCCCGTAAATATTACGACATGGCAGAAAGCGGCATTCGCTCTCTACACCCTGATGCCCGTTGGCCTGTGTGGTCTGCTCTAATGCTTTACAAAGGTATTCTTGACGTTATTGAAGCGAATGACTATGACGTTTTCAATAACCGAGCTTACGTTCCGACTTTAAGAAAAATGAGATACCTGCCAGTCGCTTGGCTGCGTGCTCAGGTTCTTTAGATTAGGTTCCACAAAATTATTCACCACCTAAACGAGTAAAGTAGTCCTTTGCTTGATAGATACACAATTTTTTGAGCGTTAAGATTTTAAGTCTAGTGGTCGATTACTAATCCTGCTGAACGCTGAGCGCAGAATATTTAACGTCAGTTATGGATAAGAATTTAGCTGAGATTCTTTAAAGAAAGGGAGACATGGAGAACCTAGGAAGATCTGTATCTTTTGACATCAAGGATTGTTTGAGCAAAAAAATCTCCCCATCTCTCGTTCTCTCATTCGCCGCGTCGTATTGCCGAACACTCTTAAGCAAAACTCAGGTTATTTAGTTGATCAAACCTTGAATCTGGTCAACAAAAGCTTGGTGATCTACGACTGGCTTGGAGATGTAGCCATCAGCACCACTCTTTTCGAGGAAAGACTCGCGATCGCCCTGCATGGCATGGGCTGTAACTAGGATGACGGGAATGTCCTTGGTTTTGTCATCTGATTTGAGGAGCTGGGTGATCCGAATACCATCAACGGACTCACCTTCGTATGAACTATTGGTCAGTGAGACGTCCATCACAATGGCGTCCGCTTTTCCCTCGTTCGCCATCGTCAAAATATAATCCACATCTTCCGAACAAACGACGTCAAATTTGCCGCGCTTTTTCAAGATTTTAGTAAATACGCGAATATTAATTGGGTCATCTTCCACAATTAAAATTGTCGACATCTTGCTCTCCCTACGTTGGCTTGAGTCACATGATTACCTTTGTGTGTAATCCTTCTAAAAATATCTTGTCACAAATAACCGGTTTTTAGACCATCTGTTTTTCAGTTTGTTTCATCAAACACCTACGTGAGCATTGTTCTAAATGTTTTGTGAAGAGTTGGTGAAGCTCAATGTTTAGCAATAAAACTGCGGTTTAACTGTATTGATGGGGTGATCGCTGTGGTAAATTAGTACAAATAAACTATCTGGAGCCAAGGGCTTTGCCATTTTTCAGCGAATCCCCTTAAGGTGAAAAAGATGCTGAAAGTTGTAAAGATTTAAGAATCGAGAGTATATTCCTTGGCAACAGCGTCCGGCTCCATCGACCCTACTACGAAAATTCATGGCACAACAACTTGATCTGCTCCAACCCGGCAACATTATTCCGACAGCGCTCCACACCGAAATGGAGCAATCGTATTTGGAATATGCTATGAGCGTGATTGTGGGTAGGGCACTGCCCGATGTTCGCGATGGTTTGAAGCCCGTGCATCGCCGCATTCTTTACGCCATGTATGAGCTGGGGTTGAGTCCAGACCGCCCTTATCGAAAATGTGCGCGGGTTGTGGGTGACGTACTCGGTAAATACCATCCCCACGGTGATCAGTCTGTCTATGATGCTCTTGTGCGTTTAGTACAGGATTTTTCGACGCGCTATCCACTGCTGGCGGGGCATGGCAATTTTGGGTCGATTGATAACGATCCGCCTGCGGCCATGCGTTACACAGAAACCCGCTTAGCGCCAGTTAGTTTTGAAGCAATGCTGGGGCAGGTAGGCGAAGAAACGGTTGATTTTACAGATAATTTTGACGGGTCACAGCAAGAGCCGGTTGTGTTACCAGTCCAGTTACCTGTTTTGCTGCTTAATGGTTCTTCCGGTATTGCAGTGGGTATGGCGACGAACATGCCACCCCATAATCTGGGGGAAGTAGTGGATGGTTTAATTGCTGTCATTGATCGCCCTGAGATTGAAGACGAAAAGCTGTGGAAATACATTCCCGCGCCTGATTTCCCGACGGGTGGTGAAATCGTTGATCTTGATGGAGTTCGACAAGCCTATAAAACTGGCCGAGGCAGTATTCCGATGCGGGGTATTGTGCACCTTGAGGTGTTGCAAGTCGGTAAAAAGCGTAAGCGCGATGTGAATGCTTTGGTGATTACAGAGTTGCCCTATCAGGTGAATAAGGCGGCTTGGATTGAGAAGATTGCGGCTTTAGTAAATGATGGCAAAATTGTCGGCATTTCTGATATTCGGGATGAGAGCGATCGCCAGGGAATGCGCGTGGTCATTGAACTCAAGCGGGATGCGGCACCAGAAGCTGTTTTGAAGGTGCTTTACAAAAAAACGGCATTGCAATCGAATTTTGGCGCGATAATGCTGTCTCTCGTTGATAATCAGCCGCGCCAATTATCATTAAAACAAATTTTGCAGGAGTTTTTGAGCTTTAGGGAAGAGACAGTTACCCGTCAATATCGCAACGAGCTGGAGCAAAAGGAAGGGCGACGTCACTCAGTAGAAGGTCTACTCTTGGCGCTTAATGATATCGATAGTGTGATTGAAATTCTTCGGAATGCACCGGACGGAACAACGGCAAAATATCGGTTTCAAGAGGAACTGGGTCTCAGTGAAGTTCAATCGGATGCAATTTTAGCCATGCCCATGCGGCGGTTAACAGGCTTAGAAAAGCAAAAATTAGAGCAGGAATTTGATGAATTAAACGGCGATATTGGCAAGCTTAATGTTTTGCTCAATGACCGCCACGAGTTATTAAAGTCCCTTAAAAAGGATTTGCGGGCGCTAAAACGTAAATTCGCCGATCCTCGTCGTACAAGGTTACCGGATGCACAGCCCGAGCCTGAAGTTGCTCCAGCAGAAGCAACAACGGAGACTGATGTAGCGGAGGCTCCGAAAAAGAAACGTCGTCGTGCGAAAAAAAAGGAAGCTGAACTCACTCTGAATCTTTTACCGCAACGGTCTGAAACATCCCACGTGGCGATCGCCGCTGATGGCGGTATTTACTGGGGTAATGATGATGCTGGGATTGTGAGTGAAGAGGCTGTTCTCTACAAAGAAGCTATTGGTACGCAGGAAAATCTGATTGTTTGCACTGACCAAGGGAAAGCCTATCCGGTGGCGATCGCCGATTTGCCCTATCAAGAGCAGCGGGATAAACCTCAACTGACAGAATTATTGCCTGACCATGCCCAGCGCGATAATCACCAGCCCATTACACAATTCATTTTGCCGGAGAATTTAGAAAATCTTGATCTGCTGTTGTTAACGACCAAGGGTAAAATCAAGCGTCTAGCGGCAACAGAATTGGGTAGCTTTACCAGCCGTGGCTTGAGTTTACTGAAGCTTAAAGATAAGGACACCTTGCAGTTTGCGTTTTTTGTGCAGCCCGGCGAAGATCGCGTGGCGATCGCCGTCAGTAGTGGCCGCGTTTTACATCTGCCCATTAGTCAGAGCGAAATTCCGGTACAGGGTCGTACATCCCAGGGCAATCAAGCTCTAAAACTGCGATTTAACGAAAAAATTGTTGGTTGTGCAACCTTCCAGCAGGGTGAAGAAATTATCGTATTAACGGAAGAAGGATACGGCAAACGTCTTGAGGTGAATAGTTTGCGGCTCGGTCGTCGTGGCGATATGGGTAATCACGTGATGCGTTTTGAGAGTAAAACGGATTTGCTGCTGACCATGTTTATTCCCGATAACGAGACCCATCTCTGGACGAAGGATTCTCAGGAAAATGAGGAGATGATTAGCGTCGATAAATTCCCCGTCGCCAGTAAAGACAGTAGTGGTCGGCGTTTCTTTAAATTCACAAAGGGCGATCGCCTCGTGATGGCGCACTTGGCCTACGAATCAAGTCAATAAAGGCAATAAAAAAGAGGGGATATCTTTTCCCCTCCGGTGCGGTCATCTTGCTGACGTTTGAGTTTCTTTCTCAGCATTTGATTGCGTTTTTTCAATTGTCGCTGACGGGCTGAGCCACCTTTGCCTTTATCATTGCGACCCCGACGGCGGGGACTCTCCCAACTTTTTATGCGCATAACTCCACAATGTATTCGTGTGTTTCTTTAATATAGCGCAAGTACTACAAGATTAGTCAGGTAGGGTACGTAATAACTCTAGGGTTAATAAATAATCATCTTGTTTTCCCTGCTCTGCAAAGAGTTGAGCGGCGCGTCGATAATCTTGTTTCGCGGCGGCGTATTCTCCTCGTTGGGCATAAAGACTGCCCCGATTGCCGTAGGCGGGTGCAATATTTTGATTAAATTCAATCGCCCGTGAATAGTCGGTAAAGGCGGCTTGGTATTGACCTTTTTGTTCCATCGCGATGCCCCGTAAATAGTAGGCTGTGGCATTGTCTGGGTCGTTTCTTAAGGCAAAGTTATAATCGGCGATCGCCTCATCGATGCGGTTACCTTGGCGATAAATTGCTCCCCGCTGCAAATAAGGGGTGACGAGGGATGGGTCAATCTGCACGGCCATGGAATAATCGGCTACAGCTTGTACCGCATTATTGACCTGCTGGTAGATCAAGCCGCGTTCGACATAGGCTGCGGCCAAACGGTTATTTAGATTGATAGCTTGGGAAAAGTCCTTTAATGCCAGCTCCGTTTCTCCGATACTTGTATAGGCTCGGCCACGTTCGACTAGAGCCAAAATATTGTTGGGATTAAGGCTGGTCAGAATACTATTAAAGTCAGCTAACGCGCCCGTGACATTGTCCGTTTCAGCACGTAGTTTACCGCGTTGTAGGTAAGCAACTTCGAGGCTAGGATCACGCTGAATGGCGCGGTTGTAGTCGGCGATCGCCTCGATATCATTACCCATCTTTTCGTGGACAAAACCCCGTTGATAGTAGGCTTCTGCGAAGGAGGGACTGATACGAATTGCTGTGGTTAATTCAAAAAGAGCCTCGCCATAGTTCCTTAGACGGCTTTGATTAACACCCAAATAGTAGGCCTCTGGTATGGTCACTGTCGTCGGTGTCTGTGCCAAAACCGGAGTAACGGGTATCGCGGTAAAAAGTAGCCCAAAACAGGCGATCGCCGAGCGTAGAGAATTAGGTTTAACCATCAGAACAGTCCCTTTGTGATTGAGTAGAAGCGTAATTTAAACCTTAGTGTTCGTTACTTAATGAGAGTTGCGTTTATTTGAGCATGAAGGTAAAGCTTGCACAATATTTGAGAACAAGAAACCCACGAACCTCAATGGTTTCCATTATCGATGTTGTGACCGTTTCGCATCGTCATAGTTCCCTAATTCCGGAAAAAATCTTTGTGTCCTAGGGATTATCGGGAGCAGGTTAAAGCCTTCTTTTCTAATTTTAATTTCTAGGGGCTAAACCGCACATGCTTTCAAGGGACTAGGTATTCATACTAAAGTATGGTCTAGCAAACCTTGCAGGATGAGCGATGATCAAGCTTTTTAAGCAATACGAAAAACTGATGACCCAGTTGCTAATGGCAATGTTGGCGATCGCCATTGGTCTAGGCACTCTTGATTTGGGCTGGGTGATTTTTCAGGATATTGTTGCGCCGCCATTTATGATTCTTGGCACCGATCAACTGTTAGATGTTTTTGGTCTCTTTATGCTCGTGATCATCGGCATCGAGCTGCTGGAGACGATCATGAAAACCTATCTAGTCAAAGGTGAGCCGCACTTTGAAGTAGTGCTTTCTGTCGCCATAATTGCGATCGCCCGCAAGGTGATTATTCTCGATATCAAAACCATTGAAAGCGAAAAAATGTTTGGTATCGCCGCAATTATTTTTGCGTTGACTGTTGGGTATTACTTTATGAAGCAAAGCCATAATGAAAGCGAGAAAAATTCGCCATCACCGAAAATTCATCAAGAACCAGACTAAAACTGATTTGCCCGATTTAAGACAGCATTGAATTTAGCTTGAAAAAAGTCTAGTACTGACCGAAGCGCACTTCACCTAGCTTTTGTTGTAAAAAGGCAACGCGGTCTAAAGCCCCAATTTTCTCTGCAACCTCAATGCCCCGCACTAAAAAGACTTCTGCTTGTTGGCGATCGCCAAGTTCTGCATAGAAAAATGCAGCATTTTCAATTGTTTTAAATTCTTCGGCTAAATTATCCTGTTCCCGTGCGAACTTTGCCCAACGATTTAGCGCTTTAAAAGCGAGATCGGTTTGACCCATCATTTTGCGGGTGAGGTAACGTCCTTCGAGGGCACGGAATTGATTGTCAAAATCGCGGATATCTTCGGCGGCTAACAAGGCATCGGTATAAGCAATCATCGCGTCTTCGCCTTGACCTGCATAGAGAAGCGCATCGCCTAAATTAGCTAATGTGAGGGTCTCTCCCGCAGGATTTTTGGCTTCACGGTGGAATAAAAGAGCCGTGTTGTAGCGTTTAATTGCTTCGCCATAATTACCCCGCAGCGCTGCGGCTAAACCTAAATTCGTGAGACTATTACCCGCGGTTAAAGCATTTTCTACAGAACGGGCGATCGCCAAGGCATCAGCAAAAACTTCCTCGGCCATATTGAGATTTCCTTCTTTCAAGAAGAGCGTACCGAGGTTGTTAAGTGCAAACATCTGTGCCTGCAAATCATCGCGGTCGCGGGCAACAGCCAAACGACGACGGAAAGAATCTTCCGCAGCACGAATATCACCAAGGGCAACATAGGCTTCGCCAAGGTAATCGTAGGTAAGTCCTAAACCATCCTCATCGCCAAATCGCTGGTAAATACTGGCTGCCTTGAGCCAGTGGAACACAGCTTTATCCAGTTGACCTTGTTGTTCTGCCTGTTGACCGAGGCGCAACTGGAAATCACCATCTTCGCGTTTTGCCATTTGTTTGGCGGCATTTTGTCGGCGTCCTTCAGCCAACGCTGGTGTCGTTCCGAGCACACCCACACTGCCAAGGCTGAGCAATAGGCAAAGGGTTAGCCAAAAAGGAAACGTAGAACGAAGATTAAACTGGCGCGACATGGTGATTTTTTGCAAAATTTGTAGACAGGCTAAGTCGTTTTTATCATAGCGATGAACGCTGATCATAGCTTACCCATTTTGCTCCGCATCTTATCTTTACAATTACGGCAAACAAGGCGATCTCCTTATCCATGCAGCCAATATTCACATTGCCTCCCTTCCAAAAAGAAGTACCGAAGGCGGAGGAATCATCTATCAATTTTGATACCCACAAAAAAGGCGATCGCCTAATGAACAGATCGCCTCGATATTTTCTATTGAAAGAATTAAGCAGGTTTTCGGTAACTGACGGGTCGCACAATTTTTGTTGCCAGACCTAACATTTTTAATACTTGAATCGCCCACCATGTCGGATCAATTTCCCACCAACGAACTCCAGCTTTTGCCATGCGTGGTTGAGCATGGTGATTATTGTGCCAGCCCTCACCGTAGGTCAAAATCGCTGCCCACCAAAGATTACGAGAATCATCATCCGAATCAAAATTGCGGTAGCCCCACATATGAGTTGCCGAATTGATCAGCCAAGTACTATGCCACAGAAAAATAGAACGCACCACGATGCCATACAGCACAAATGACCAACCACCAAGCGCAAACAGAATCAGACCTAAGACGACTTGCGGCAAGAGAAAATTACGCTGGAGCCAACGGTAATAGGGGTCACGCGCTAGATCCGGTGCATAGCGTTTGAATCGGTCATAGTCGAAAAAATCAGGATTCTGGTCAAACAACCAAAACATGTGACTCCACCAAAATCCTCGCGTTGAAGCATGGGGGTCTTTTTCAATATCTTCCACATGGGCATGGTGGCGGCGATGGCCTGCTACCCAAAAAATAGGGCCCCCTTGTAGAGCTAATACACCGATTGTGGCGATGATGTATTCCAGCCATTTCGGCACTTGAAAACTACGGTGAGACAGCAAACGGTGATAACCCAAGCAGATACCGATGCTGCCACAGAGCCAATGTAAACCGACGGCGATCGCCACAGCAGACCAAGAAAAATAGAATGGTGCAAGTAACGCTAGCCCATGAAAAATAGCAAAAAAGGCGATCGTGCCCCAGTCGAGTTTGATTTTCTTGTTAACCGCAGTGATCGCGGTAGGAGTGTAGTTCTTCATTGAAAACTCTTTTCGGAATTAATGATTGATACAATGGATGAAATGCAAGTGCTGCTTGCATAAACACACTGTAACTACAAAGCATCTTTTGTGCAAGTGCTACTTGCAAATTTATTTATGGCACGTTCTAAAACTCAAAAGCGTTTAATGGCAGCAGCCCTTGAACTTTTCACTGCCCAAGGCTTTAATCTGACGACAACAAAGCAAATTGCTGATCTGGCTCAAGTTAATGAAGCGACTCTGTTTCGGAACTTTGGAGGCAAGCACGACTTGCTCTTGGCTGTGGTGGCAGAGACTGGCTTATTGCAAGCATCTGAAGCTTTGCCGGATCAAATAGCTCAAACCGAAACAGTTTCGGATTCGATTTGTCTATATGTCCGTGATCGCCTACAACTTTTCTTAGAACAAGCAGCTCTTCTACGGGCGGTAGTTGGTGAAACAGAACAATATTCCTTAGAACAGCGCCAAGCCTTACAAACTACTTGGCAACAAATCATTCAAACAATGGCTGCTGAATTGCAAGTGTTACTAGCAAAAGAAGGAGGCGATCGCCGTGCTTCATCGGAGCAATTAGCCGCATTGCTGAATAGTTTGTTATTGG
>CAZXBK010000012.1:0-38953 GCA_964638765.1 uncultured Synechococcus sp.
CCTGTGTAGATCTCGGTGGTCGCCGTATCATTAAAAAACACCTGCGTTCCTCAAGTGTTTTCTCTATGCAGCTTGCGCCCAACATTTGGCGACAATATATTCTATCCTGTCGCTCTAGTCGTACCGGAAAATCAAATTGATAACGATACAAAAATACGTTTTGAGTTAATATACCTACCTGTTAAAAATATTTTTTTACATCTATACCTATGTCTCAATCACTTCTTCAGGATCGCACCGCGGCAAAGTTATCTCTTGATGCCCAAGTCAAGTATCTTTCGATTCAGGCAGAATTGGATCTTTTGATGCAACAGATTCGCTCAAATCAAGTGAAGCCAGACCACAAGGGTTAAATTCATTTTTTAAGGAACAGATTTTCTCGAGGGAGCCTATGCTTCCTTTTTTATTGACTTTTATTTTTGCTGCCCTTATTAAGCCACAAAAATTTCACTCGATTGATTTATCAAAATTTGTCATGAGATACTTGACATTGAGGCAAAAAAGAGACTCGGATGTTACAAAAAAGATAGGCAGGCATGCTAGGCTTACTTTTTCCTTAGACCATAAGGAAATACTAAACCGCTGTTAACGATTAATTGATACTTTCTATCACTGCTTCATAACTATATGACTCAAGCATCTAGTCCCGTCGGCAAAGTCTATCTTGTAGGCGCAGGACCCGGAGACCCCGGCTTGTTTACACTCAAGGGCAAAACACTTCTCGAAATGGCAGATGTAGTTGTCTATGACGCCCTTGTCAGTGAACCGATTTTACTGATGATCAACCCCAATGCTGAGCGGATCCATGCGGGTAAGCGGCGGGGACGGCATTCCCTCAAACAAGAGGAAACGACACGGATTTTAATTGAAAAGGCAAAGGAACATGCCATTGTTGTACGTCTCAAAGGCGGCGATCCTTTTGTTTTTGGTCGCGGTGGTGAAGAGATGGCAGATCTCCAAGCGGCAGGCATTCCGGTAGAGGTTGTGCCGGGCATTACGTCGGGCATCGCGGCTCCGGCCTATGCGGGTATTCCCTTGACTCACCGTGGTTACAGTTCTTCGGCGACGTTTGTCACGGGACACGAATCGGTCGGGAAATATCGTCCTAATGTGAATTGGCAGGCGATCGCCCAAGGCTCGGAAACACTCGTTATATATATGGGTGTCCATAATTTGCCGCAAATTGTGCCGGAATTACTCGACGGCGGCTTAACGCCAGAAACACCTATTGCGCTAATTCGTTGGGGAACACGCCCTGATCAAGAAGAACTGCTTGGGACACTGGGTGATATTAGCGACAAGATTGAGGCAACGGGTTTCTCTGCTCCGGCGATCGCCATTATTGGGCGCGTAGTAGAGCTACATCCTGAAAATCAAGCGGCATAACCCTTAGGGTAAAAACTCTAGAAAAATACCAACTCGACTTTCTTTAGCGGCGGTGGAATTATGTTTTTGAATTTCCGTCGCTAAACGCAAATGTTCGGCAAAGGCATAGCCTGCCCCTAGGGTGGTGATGCCCATTTCGTCGTCGCCAGAGAGATTCACAAATTGCTGGCTGATCGAAATAGTCGATGCGCCGGAACGAGAAAGATTGAGTTGGATTTTACCGCCTACTTCTAATCCATCACGGTCATAGCCTTCGCCAGAAAAGGTTTGATAACCGAGAGTTGGGGCAATATTAACGCGGCTACCCAAGGGTAATAAATAATAGTTGGCGCGGGCGGCGAATTGATGGCGATCGCCGTCGAAAGTGCTGTTCCCCTCAGCGGAAAAAGTTAACGGCAAAGAGTCTTTAATAAAAAGATCTTCGACGCCAAGACTCCAGCCACTACGTTTGTCATTGGACGGAAACGAACTAAAACCGATGCGCCAACGCGTTGTAAAACTAGGATCGTGGCGAATTTCTTCTAAAACATCCGGTACTTCGTTAGTCCACTCTTGAATAATCGGACTGGTTTCGACAATTTCTGGGTCTAAATTGAGTTGGTCAGGGGTCAGGGTTTGCGCTGTTGTGGCAATGGGGACAGTGGCGATCGCCCCGAAACTGAGAGCGATAGAGCCGGATAACGCTTTAAACAAGGCACAAACTCCCGAACAATGATTTGAAAAATACAAGTTTTTCTATGCTAAATCATCCCTCAAACAGGTCAAGGGGAAAATGACCGTAGGTTCCTTGCAGTTCATCTATCTCAGACTGAATCGCAATCAAAACGCCGCGATATTGCCCTTCATAGTCATCGAGATAGTGGGCCATCTTCTGGGTATTAAATTTGAGATAAACCGGTTTATCTGCCCACTCGGTCACATCAATTGCAAAATCATTCTTGTAGCCTAGCGCTCCAAGGTATTGGCGTACCGACATTACTGCTGCCACCGCATTTTCCGCGCAGATGCCGATATTTTCCCAATCCGCTTCCTGCGAAACGAACCGAATATTTTGTCGCAGGATTTCCCGCTCTGTTTCAGACTCCATGTGAGGGGTGTCGATACAGCTTTTTCGCTTCAGGATGGCGATCGCCGCCGCCAGATCAGGGGACAAACTCATCAGTAAACCTTGAATAATGCCGTTTTAGCGTAGCAGAATTTTTAGGCGCAAACGAACTCTAAATCCACTCTTCATCATTATCTAAATCCGGGATCGAAGTTTGCTCTTCATCAGGATTGTACGGTGGCGTAATCACACGGTAGTCAGCGTCGTACACACCTTGCCCTTGTTTTTTTGGCGGTTGAGATTTTTTACGGCGGGGGCGGGAGGTCTGCTGCCCGGATGGGTCTTCGGGGGTTGGGCGGGGACGCTGCGGCTTTTGTTGATTAGAGCGAATTTTGTCAGCTTCAGGGCGATCGCCGGGCGGTTTTGGGCGAGTGGGGGTTTTAGGTGGCGACTCAATATCCCACGCCTGAGCATCTTCTTGTTCGACGTCTTTATCTGTCCAATCGTAGTTGGAGCGACTCCGTTCCCAATCGGATCTGCCAGTACGATTATCCGGTTTGCGGGGGGGACGTTGCTTTAAATTTTCGAATCTTTCATTAAGGCGATCCCGTTGTTTTGAACTTTCAAAACCCAACAGCAGTTGAATAATCAAGTTCGTTGCGATTCCAGCAATCACCGCAAAAATCACCCAAAAACTTAAAGGCAGTTTTAACGGCAGTTGTTGATTGAGAATGACTAAATTCAGGGGCTGACTATTTTGTAACAGCAGAACACATCCCCCACCGATGAGGAGTAGAAAAACAGCAACAGTCAGCGAACGGGAATTCATACGTTAGAACAACTTAGGGAATAAGCGAACCAGTGGCGATCGCCATTAAAACGAATTATTTACTCAGCAGTCGGTGCCTCTGGCTCCGGTAACGGTTCCGGAGAAGCCTCGGTCTCTGGCTCCTCAGTCGTTGCTGACTCTTCAGCCTCTGGTGTGGGGAGAGTGTCCCCTTCCGCTGGAGCAGTAGAATCAGTCCGGACAATATTCGTTTCAATTTGAACCTTTAGATCCTTGAGAACTTGATCCTCCGGAAAGAGGGTAATCAATTTATCCAATGGATCAATAGACCCCTGTAAATCTCCTAACTCTAACCGCACTCGAATCAAATTTTGGAGAGCATTAGGATTATTCGGTTCACGCTCAAGTACAACGAGCAAATTTTCCTCTAACGCTTCTAGCTCCTCTGTTGAGATCTGGGTCTGGGACGTTGAAGTCGGAGAATGGTCATTAGCAGTATTGTTACCACTTAGAAAACCTCCGATAATTGGCAGCATCGCAGTTCCGAGAAAAGCACCGCCACCAATAAACAGAATTGCTTTTTGCCAAAATTTTCCTTTGCCTTTTGATTTTTTTGAAGAAGATGGCATGGGTTTCGGTGCTACGAGAATAAAATTTTTCCTATTTTAGTCTACGCCTATCACAAACTTTTTTAACAGGGGCGACTCTCTAACACCCTAGTTGTCCTGAATGGAAGGTACATCAGCATCCGTATTTGAATTCAGATTTATATTTTGTTCTGCCTGGGATCGCATCTCTTGAAATTGTTGATTATCGGGAAAGGCCGTTAAGAGCTTTTCAAGGGGTTCCCTTGCTCCTTCGTAGTCCTCCAGCGCCATGCGAGCTTCGGCCAAACTTTGTAACGCCGTGAGGTTATTTGGCTCACGTTCCAAGACAATCAAGGCGCCAGCTTCTTTCTGATAAAGCTGTTGATTTACCTGTAGTTCTTGTTTGGCGGATTCAGCACCTAGGTCTTGGCTCAAACCTCCAATAATATTTTTGCCCATGGAGATTGCGCCACTGGCAATAAAAGACCCCGCCCCCAAAGCAAGGAAGATTAACTGTCTTCTTTTACGTCTTTTCTTGTCTTGCTCTACGGCTTTGTCTGAAAAAAATGGCATTGTTGTCGTTCGAAGTTAATCAGTGAAGATGGGAGTATTTCGGGTCTAAATCAGCCTAATTTACTGTTCTATCATTACCTAGTGCAGACATTGGGAACTTCATTTTTTACTGTTTAATTCACAATTATTTGAGTAGTAGATAAAACAGCTCACCGGGATCATTTACTAAACCAGCTTCTGTTTGAACATTCGCGCCTGTACCGAGGAAGATATCAACCCGTCCGGCTCCTTTAATTGCACTGCCTGTATCTTGATCGAGAGCATAAAACGTTCGGTCTAGTTTAAACCATTCGCCATTGTGAGCAGGGAAGGGTAATGCCGTAGAAACTAAGGCGATCGCCCCCGGTGGCATAAGAGATTTATCAGTAGCAATAGAGCGGTGAGCTGTTACAGGAACATTGAGGCTACCGATTGGGGGAGAGCCAAAGGTTTCGCGGAAGAAAATAAAACGGTTGTTGCGGGGAATATAATCGCTAAGTTTTTCGGGATTGGTTTCAAAATAGTCGAGGAGCTTGGGTAGGCTCAATTCTTCGGGCGCAAAAACACCGTCATTAATTAACTCTTTACCGAGACTGACATAGTCATAATCTGTGCTGCCGTGGAAGCCAACGGTCATAATTTCGCCATCGGGCATTTGCAGGCGGGCGGAACCTTGGACTTGTACCAAATAGGCTTCTAGACGAGTGGGCAGCCAAACTAATTCTTGTCCCCGCAATGGGCTATCGGCTGGCGCAATACCATCAACCCCTTCTAGTTCAGCGCGGGTTGGGTGGGGTGATTCCCATTGTTCAAAACTGGCTGGTCGGCGGTAAATAGGATAGCGAAACCTTTCGGTGCGAACAGGGCTAGCTTGATAGGACGGTTCAAAATAAGCGGTAAAGTCGACAGTTCCTAAACCATCTGTGCCGACAGATTGATAGAAATCAAATTCTTGTTGAAGCTGCTGCTGTAATTTATTGGGATTATCGCTGGCTTGCACTAACTCCCGAAATCGAATCAGCGATCGCCGCACATTATCGCGGGTGAACTGGGGCGGTAAATCGAGCTGATCATAATCTTCAGCAGATTTGGGGGTATCGAGATAGGTCAAACTGTGGTTAATAGATTCAACTAAAGCCGTACGATTACATTCGCACCAAAGGTCTAGATCGGCATAGGCACTCGCTTCCAACTCAACCTTTTCTAAGACCTGAGCCAAAACAGGATTTGCTTCAGCTACCGCCCAGAAACATCCGGCGATCGCCGCAACTGTTAGCCAATTTCGTCCTATCAAACCCTAAAATCTCCGCGTTCTTAAGTCATTCGTACCATAATCCGACTTGTCTTCTGGCAATTCAGTTTCCAAACTAGACAAAAAAACTGATCGAGCGATCGCCCAACCAGTCAACAAAATCATTAAATAACAATTTTTTAGCAGCCGAGAGACTCTGCTGTTGAAATACCTGTCACAGGATTTACACCAGTCGCCGCCGCACAAAGTTTTTTCAACTGAGGCCCATCGAGCACAGCAAAACTGAAGTCAGCACCATCAATATTCGCGCCATCAAAAGTCGAACGTAGCAAAATTGCTTCTTCAAAAATTGCTTCAGACAAATTTGCTCCCGTAAACTTCGTGAGATAGGCGATGCCATTGCTCATATTTGCACCATGTAAATCAGCATTTTGCAACATGGTGCTATTGAATACTGCACTACGTAAATCTGTATCACTCAAATCAGCATTACGGAGATTTACCTCGGTGAACTCAATTCCTTTGAAGTCTCGACCGGAAAAATCTTTATTGGCAAAATCTTCCTTATTAAATGCCGAACGAGATGTCGCCGCAGGACTCGATGCATATGCAGGAGTGGCGATCGCCAAAGTCAGAACTACTAAACACAAACAGACAATACGTACTAAAACCTTCATAACCCTCAAATTGCCCGATACCGAAGCAAAGTTTTATCAAGGCATATTCTAAAAGATTCTTGGAATGGCTGGGAATTCCGCTAAAGTTTTTGAGAGAACAGATATTTTTTGCTTGCGTTTTTACCATGACCACTAATTGGACAGATTTTCTAAAACAGCTCATTGAAGGGGTTTCCCTCGATCAAGAACAGGCTCGCACTTTGATGACGGGTTGGCTTAATGAGGAAATTTCTCCAATTATGTCCGGGGCAATTCTCGCAGCAATCCAAACCAAAGGAGTTTCGGCAGACGAACTCACTGGGATGGCGCGTGTCCTGAAAGCTCAATCTCTCCAACAGGAAATCCTCACTCACGATCAACCCGTTATCGATACTTGCGGTACAGGTGGCGATGGTTCTTCGACGTTTAATATCTCGACGGCAGTGGCATTTGTAACAGCTGCTTCCGGCGTCAAAGTGGCGAAACACGGTAATCGTTCTGCTTCGAGTAAAGTTGGTTCGGCAGACGTGTTAGAGGCACTCGGCGTTGATCTTGGTGCTGCTAGCGAAAAAGTGGCAGCGGCATTAGATGAAGTGGGCATTACATTTTTGTTTGCGCGGGGTTGGCATCCAGCAATGAAAGCCGTTGCGCCGATCCGTCAGGAAATGAAGATTCGTACTGTATTTAATCTCTTGGGCCCTCTGGTAAATCCCCTCCAACCCACCGGCCAAATTATCGGGGTTTACGATCCAAAGTTTATCGAACGGATGGCGATCGCCCTCCAGCAGCTTGGTACTAAGAAAGCGATGGTTCTCCATGGCCGTGAAAAACTCGATGAAGCAGGCTTGGGTGATTTAACGGATCTAACTGTGGTCAATGGCGATGATGTGAAATCTATCTCTATCGATCCCAAGGAATTAGGTTTAACATCCGTTCCTCTCGCAGAATTAAAAGGTGGCGATATTCCTGTTAACCAAGAAATTCTCACCAATGTTCTTCAAGGTAAAGCGACCCAAGCCCAAACCGATGTTGTGGCACTGAATGCTTCCCTAGCACTGCAAGTTGCTGGTTCTGTTGAATGGGGAGATCACGCAGCAGGTATCGCTAAAGCGAATGAAGTCATTGCCAGTGGTGCAGCATGGGATAAGCTCCAAGCCCTAGTGAATTTCCTCAAGGCTTAAAAATCTGTAGGGGCGTTTCGGGAAACGCCCTTTTTCAAGCTTCGCTACTCAGCAGCTTCTGAAACCTTTTTCCACTCGGCAATATTCCAAGTATTCATATCCCAAGGCGTCAGGGACACCCCAGACAAACTATTACTAACTCCCGCCGTTTCGGCGCGGTGGACAAGGGGAATAACCACCACATTGTTCACCAGCAAATCATTCATTTCAATAATTGCCGCTTGGCGTTTTTCTGAATCTAGTTCCTTATTCGTTTCAGCCCACAGTGCATCGTATTCAGGATTGCAATAGCGAGCATAATTATCGCCAGTCCAATTGTTTGCCATGGTCGGCATTTGATCGCAGGTGTAACGCTTCAAGTAGGGCATGGGATCGGGGTTGGTATTGCCCGTCGTAAACATCTGCAAGTCCGCAACGAATCTTTCTGTAGTATCCGCATTGGCCGGATCACCAGAGAAAAATACGCTGGCATCAATACTTTTTAGCTCTAGATCAATGCCAATTTCCCGCAAATTTTGTTTGGCGATCGCCTGAGTTTTTTGTCGAAGGGGATTCACAGAAGTCTGAAAAACCATGTTCATCTCCACGCCATCTTTATCCCGCGTGCCATCACCATTACTATCGACCCAGCCCGCTTCGTCGAGCAGAGTATTTGCTTTTTCGAGATTAAATTCGTAGCTAGTATTCGGCGAAACTAATTCTGGAGGATTCACAATAAAATTCGCGCTGGGCTTACCCGTGATGCCATAAAGCTGTTCCGCGATGGTATCCCGATCAATAGCTGTGGCGATCGCCTCCCGAACTTTAATATCCGTCAAAAATGGATGGGGAAATTCGATACTGGAGCGTTCACCTTCTGCCGTTTCTTGATTCGGATCAGTGAAATTAACAATGATGCGTTCTCCTAGAGAACCAAAGCTGGCAACGACTTCACCCTGTCCACCCTGACTTAGTTCGTCAAGGATTTTCGATTCTACTTGGAGGTTATAGGCAAAGTCCGCATCGCCTGTTTGTAAAACCGCTCGTGCCGCCGAAGTCGCATCACCACCACCTTTCAATTCGATGCGTTCAAAGCCAACGGAATCTGCCTCACGATAATTGGGATTCTTTTCGTAAACCACCACATCGCCGGGTTTAAACTCCACCACCCGATATGCTCCTGTGCCCACAGGCATCAAATTTGCTGGTGCTGTCCGAGCCTCAGTCCCTTGATATTCCTCGAAATGGTGCTGCGGCAAAATTAAACTTTCGCTGCCCACAAACACATTGAACCAAGCGGGAGTCACATCTTTAAAAATTACTTGAACTGTGAAATCATCAACAATCTCAACCGATTCCACCCCTTCAAAAATCCCTAAGCTTGTCGCCCCAGTATCGGGATTACTCGCCCACTCAAACGTAAATGCCACATCCTCGGCGGTAAACGGTTCGCCATCAGACCACAGCACATCAGATTTCAACTTCCACATCACCGATAACCCATCTTCTGCAACGCCACCATTTTCTACGGAGGGAATTTCTGCTGCCAAAATTGGAATGAGTTCACTATTCTCGTTAAACGTTGCCAGAGGTTCGAGGGTAATACGGCTGGCTTCCCAATCCTTAAAACCTGTAGAGAGATGGGGATTCAGAATAGTCGGCGCTTGCCAGTAGAGCAATTTCAGGAGCGTTGTATCGTCGGTCGTCGTGGGAGATTGACCAGTATTCGATGTTTGCGTACCGCTGCAGGCTGTTAAACCGAGCAAAGAAATCAGTGACGCACTAACAACAAAACGAGAAACAAAGGACATAGGCTCTGGCAAATCCGATTTTTTGTGGGGAACTTGGAAACAAATTCTACCGGATCTTTCTCTGTCCTAATGTTTTGGCGCAACGACGGTATTTTCTAACTCACCAATTCCTTCAATGGCAATTCTCACGCGATCGCCGACCTCTACTTTGCCGACACCGGATGGCGTACCCGTTAAAACCACATCCCCCGGCAACAACGTCATCACGTGGGAAATATAGCTGACCAACTCCGTCACCGAAAAAACCATATCCAGCACAGAAGCAGACTGGTGGGGTTCAAGGGCATCATTAATGTAAGTCTGTAATTTTGCTTCAGGACTCAGTTCCCGTACAATCCAAGGCCCCAGCGGACAAAACGTATCAAAGCCCTTCGCTCGCGTCCATTGACCATCTTTTTTCTGTAAATCTCGTGCCGTCACATCATTGGCGATCGTGTATCCCCAGATTTTCGTATGAGCTTCTTCCGGCGTGCAATGGGACGTGCGATCGCCGATAATCAGCGCCAGTTCCCCTTCAAAATCTACCCAACTCGACTGACTCGGGTAAATAATATCCGCTTCATTAGCAATAATCGTGGTTGAAGGCTTGAGAAAAAGGAGCGGTTCTTCCGGGACTTCATTCCCCAGCTCCGACGCATGACCAACAAAATTTCGCCCCACCGCAATCACCTTAGACGGCGCACAGGGCGGCAAAATCTCATAACTATCAGGCTCAATCGTCATTTCAGTCACCTGACCACCTAACCAAGCGGGCGCATCAAGAACCTTGACCTCGCGATTAAGACGGAGCAAACCGTAATATATCTGTCCTTGGCGAGTTTGAATCCGGACATAACGTTGCGCCATAGCAAAAAATCTGAACCAACCTTTATAACAAAGAGCCTCACCCGTGCCAGCATACTGGAGAAATCCCACAAAACAAGCAGGCTTACAGAAGCAATATCCAAAGAGGTGCAAGGTATAGTAGAATTTTATATCCTTGCTACTCAAATAAATTCGAATAAATCAACAATGTTTTGTGAATTTCTTCAGAAGTTTAAGTAGCCCCCTGTCCACAAGGAAAAATTTATTTAATGAGCAATAACTACGAATTAATGTACATCTTGCGCCCTGACATTGGCGAAGAGCAGGTGCAAGAAGTCTCCACAAAGTACAAAACCATGTTGCAAGAGTCCGGTGCAACTGACCTCCAAGTCCAGGTTCGCGGTAAGCGCCACCTTGCTTATCCTATCCAGAACTTTAACGACGGCATTTACATCCAAGTCAACTTCAAAGCTGACGGTAGCCAGGTCAAGGTTTATGAGCGTGACATGCGTTTCAACGAATCTGTTATCCGCTACTTGACTATGAGAATGGATGCAGAACCTGTTCTCGCGGCTGATGCTGAAGATGCACCTCCTTCTGAGCCTGCAGCTCCCGGCGCGTAGGGTTTTACCTAATTTTCAACAATTAAGTCACTAGGTCATTCATCAGTTTTGGTGAGCCTAGCGAAGACAAGGCGGCAGAGTTATCTGCCGTTTTTTTGTGCGTTATATCTGTAATGGCCTTTCCTTCAGCACGTTTTTAGGTGAGATTATTGTTGCTCTCATCTTGAAAAACTGACTTACCAAACCAGTTAACAGGCTGTGTATTACGGCAATCTCCAATAAAAATCATTGCTCAACATAGACTCTCGTCACTCTCTTTACAAAAATAGAATGGAGAAAAGTATTTGTTGTGGGAGTTTCACACAGAATTATGGCTTGGATTTCTTGGAAGAAAATGGCGACGGTCTGCCTAGCGGGCACAATGGCGATCGCCCCAACGGTGATGCAAGGTAAAAACAGTAGTGTTCAGGCAAATCCTCTAACGGCGGATTCAGATCTACCCCTTGAGTTGACCCTAAGTGAATTAGACGGCTCTTGGCGACAGTTCCGGATTGCTGGTCAGTACGAATTTGCGGATCTGATGCAAACTTGGTTTAGCCTATTTGGCATCTCCAATATTTATAGCAATTCTTATTTCACCCAAGGTCAAACCGTTGAAATGGGCGATAAAGAGTATCTAGTTGCCTATCGTTTTCCCCTTGAGCCAGAGGAACTAAACCTCGAAGACATGTTTGCTGTTTTTGATTCGGGACAACAATGTGATGACATGTCCCAGCTGGAGGCAAATATTCTGAGTGGCGAGTCAACGATTAGTCTTGCTCTCCTAAATCCCAACACAATCGGCTCCCTCAACGACATTCAAACCATCGATGTTGCAGGTTTAATTCAGGCGTCTCAGGATCAGTTCGCCATGATGCAGGAAACCTGTGCCGAGGCCAATGCAGACAAGATAGTCGACGAAGCTCTAGATAATCTAGGGGCAATCAACCGTGCGCAACAGGCATTTTGGCTAGAAAATGAGCGGTTTGCTGACGATCTTGAGTCGTTACAAATTGGGTTATCGGAAGATACGGAGACCTACAGCTACACTTTGACACTGCAAAATCCCAGTCTGGTGACATCCCAGGCGATCGCCAAATCTCCCGAGGGTTATCACATTGTTGGGGCGACCCATGTTTACGATGATTTTGACAGTGGTTTTCCTTCGACGATCACCATTTTGTGTGAGAAATCTGAACCGGGCGGCCCAGTTCCTTCCGCACCATTTTTCGATGGGGCAACGGACTATTTAGCTTGCCCTCTCGGCACGTTTGAAACTTACTAAATTCTTTAATTTAGAGTTTTAAATTTTAGGAGATCGCCACTAACAAGATCGAAAATATCGAATGTTGGCGATCGCCTTGAACGTTTTTCCAAGGGAAAAATTAGAGAACAGATTCAAGAATTCTGGTTCTGGACAAAATCGCTATACTGAAAAAACATGGATTTCAGTGAGGCACAGCATGTGTATTTGTATTAACTGTGAATATGTGGATCGATGTCAGACGTACCATGTGGTTGAAACGCAACATCAACAGCCTCACCTAACGGAAAATCCGACTTTTGAGCCAAAGGAACCGACCATTAATGTCAATATTCGCTCTGAAGGTGAAATGATCGAAATGGAATGGGATGTTGTCGGCTGCCAAAGCTTTTCGCGAGAAGACGGCAAATGGGCAATGTTACGACCCGGTGAAGCGATACCAACCTAGCAGTCAAAAAAATTTTTGAGTTTTAATTCTGTGATTTTTTGTGCCTCCCGATGTCGGGAGGCACTTGTTTTTTATGGCAACTTAAACAGAACCAAGCGCTTGGGAAAGGCGATCGCCGGCCCAACCTTTTTGATGAAGAAGAACCCAAGACTGCATTAGATCAGGACCTTGAAGCTTACCCATTAGACCAGCGCGGAGGGATTTCATAACCAAGCCTTTTTTAACGCCGTGGGCTTTCGTGACATCTTTGATAATGGCTTTGCAACCATCAACGTCTAATGCCTCGGTTTCTTGAATTGCCTTCAGAACATCTTGCAGAACTGTCGCCACCCCTTCTGTTTGGAGTTGCTTGGTCGCTTTTTCGTCTAGCTCAATGGTGTTGCCAAAGAGTAATTCACTTTCTGCAACCACATCAGTCAGACGCGTCAAACTCGGCTGTACCAATTCAGTTAGGGACTCCAACCATTGGCGATCGCCGAGATAGTCACCATGACCGGCTTCCTCAAGGTAAGGCACAAGCAAATCTGTTAATTCACCAATGGGCATCTCGTGGAGGTACTGGGAATTAATCCAGTCGAGCTTATCCCAATCAAATTTCGCACCCGCTTTATTCACACGGTCAAGGGAAAACTCTTTTGCTGCCTCATCAAGGGTAAAAATTTCCTTAGTCGAATCCGGCGCAGTCCAACCGAGCAGAGTCATGTAATTTGCCAGCGCAGGAGCAGTGAAACCCATTTTGCGGAAATCATCTACGGAAGTTACGCCATCACGCTTGGAGAGTTTGCGGCCATCTTGATTCAAAATCAAAGGCGTATGGGCAAACTCAGGAACTGTTGCGCCAAGGGCTTCGTACAACAGAATTTGCTTCGCAGTATTGGCAATGTGGTCTTCACCACGAATAACTTGGGTGATTTTCATATCAACGTCATCGACAACTACCGCGAGATTGTAGAGGGGTTGACCAAAAGCTTCATCGCCTTCGGGCGTTCTGGCAATGACCATATCGCCACCAAGGTCGCTACCCTGCCAAGACATGTTGCCTCGGACAAGATCCTTCCAGATGATTTGCTGGCTATCGTCAATCTTGAAACGGATTACAGATGTACGACCTTCCGCCTCAAAAGCTGCGCGCTCTTCATCAGTGAGATTGCGGTGACGGTTATCGTAACGGGGTGCTTGATTATTGGCTTTTTGCTTTTCCCGCATCTCGTCCAGTTCTTCAGGGGTGCAATAGCAACGGTAGGCTAAACCTTTATCGAGAAGGGTTTGGATCGCCGCTTTGTATTGATCGAGGCGTTCGGTTTGAAAGAAAGGGCCTTCATCCCAAGTCATGCCTAGCCATTCCAAGCCAGATTTAATATTTTCGGTGTATTCGGGGCGCGATCGCTCGGTATCGGTATCTTCGACGCGCAGAATAAAAGTACCGCCTTGGTTGCGGGCAAAGAGCCAGTTAAAAACGGCTGTTCTGGCTGTACCAATGTGGAGGTTGCCAGTAGGGCTAGGGGCAATACGAACGCGAACGGTCACAGGGTTAATCCTTTTTATAAATGTTTGGTTTAAATTGAGGTTCTTACAAAAGTTTAAAAGCTTGCCTCTCCAGAGAAATTAGAAGTAAGTTTCTGATGGGTTATGCAACATATTGAAACCCCTTCCGCCTTCGGCACCTTCCCCAAGGAAGGACATGCTTCAACACTCTGGTAATTGTTGTAAGAATTCCACTGGTTTATTTTCCCATTGTCTTTCGGGAAATAGAAGTACCAATAAAAAACACCGCCTCTGCTGAAGACGATGTCGGAAAATTGAGTTTGATGTCAGAAATAAAAGCGAGTGAAATCTTACTTAACAACTTCAAGCTCGTGCTCTGCAAAGTTGTTTGTGTTGAGACCGCCAGCACTACCACTAAAACCGTTGTAGTTTACTTTGTCGAAACGGACGATCACGGGGTAAATGATGCCACTCTTATCAACGCTAGCAACTGTGCCGACGTCTTTGTACCAATAGGATTCTTTGCGCAGAATGCGAACTTTGGAACCGCGTTCGATAGCCATGATTGTTTTCCTTTAAAGCGATACTAAAAAAGTAATTAGACTTAGATAACAGCGTACTATCGGAATGTGGTTTTCTGGCGATCGCCGAGTTTAAGTTTTATTGCGCATCCTGCCACCGTAAGCGGACAAAATGGCGCTGATTACCGCTAATATCGGTACTTTCCTCGATTTCTGTCATTGTTAAGTTAAATGGAATTGAGGTGGTGAGATAGCGCTGGGCATAGCGGCCAACCTCTGGGGCGATCGCTATTGCAGCGGCAGCAGCACTGCCCATACCAATCAATTGAGACAACGGATCTTTTGGCAATAGCCAAGATGCACCAGCGGCTAGACCAGCGGTGAGAAACAAGCCTACAGAAAGATTTGTGCCACAGCGAGGATGCACGGCTAAGTGCCACTCGCCATTACGGAGGCGATCGCCGGCATTTGCCACAGCCCGATACAAATCAGTTTTATCAATAGCGCCATAAAGATAAAAACCATTCTCTGTGGACATGCCACCAGTTTCGGCATAGCCTTTTCGCCATTCGGCGGGGAACTGTTCGGCAATCTCCGTTAACATCCACACCGTTGCATGTTCGAGAGCGTGAACTTGTCGGACAATTAACGCTTCCCGTAGTCCCGGTACAAAATTGAGTTGAGCAATTAACTCTTGATCTAAAGTTTGTTGCGGCGCAAACCAACCTTCATCCCAAAACTCGTTCGTTGCTGTTGTCATAATCTTTCATCCTCTCCCTGAAGCTAGAGAGGCTATTTCAAATTAATGATTCCATTCTAGCGAGGCTAGCCGATACCTAGCTGGCCTGCCAAACTGGGACTCAAAGGAATCAAAGTCACCAACATAAACAGTAATGCCGCCAAACCAAGGAGCGCACGACTATCATCGGGTTCGATCAATTCGTTGAGGCTCGGACGTTCTGCGTCGCGTTGGATGAAGGCAATAATGAGCGCCCAATACAACGGAATCGGGTTTGAAGGATTAAATAACGCTACAATGCCCAGAATAATTAACGTTGCCAAAGTTGTACGACGAGCCGTTTTACGACCGTAAATGGCTTGAATGACCCGACCACCATCTAAACGTCCCGCAGGCATTAAGTTTAAAGCAGTAATCACTAATCCGAGCCATCCCAAAATCGTTAGGGGATGAATGGCGACAACAGCTTCTTGGATTGCGTCACCCATCACAACTTTCGCTAGGGTTCCCACCAAAATTGAACCGCCAAAAAATTGGCTAGGGATTCGGAAAAGACTATCGGGTTGAGACAGTACCAAACCGCCAATTAACATCACCAAGGATAAGGCTCCCCCAGCAATGGGTCCGGCGATCGCAATGTCAAAGAGAGCATTACGAGTCGGCAAAAGCGATTCAAAACGAGTAACAGAACCGAACGCACCAATCTGCCAGTTTGGGAGGAAAAAAGGAATGCTGAGCTTGACATTATATTTTTCGCTAATCACCCAGTGAGCCAGCTCGTGAGCACCGAGGATCGCCCACAATCCCAAGCTGAGGGGCAAAACTTCCTTGTAACGGGAAAGATTGCTAGACAGGTCAAAGCCTTGCAAAATGCCCAGTGCTTCCATTGTTGTCGCAAGGGTGGCAACGAGTAAAACTAAGGCCAAATTTTTCTGGACGAGAGTCGTCGTTTTTGGATCGTTGGTGCTAGGCAACACAATCACAACGGGTTTACCTTCCGGATCTTCCACCAAAAATAAACGATATTTGTCGCCAAGGCGATCGCCTAAACTTTGGGTTAGTCTTGCGTGGGTTTTCTCTGGATCACCCCGCAGATTACCTTTGAAAATTGCGCCATCTTGGTAAGGAATTGACTCTGTAGAAAAAAATGTGTCAATCCCAAAAATGCCTTTAATTGTCTGTAAATCTTCCGCATCAATGGGAGCGATCATCGGTTCTGCATTTTCAGCTTGGGACGTCTGCGTTGCTGTAGACTCTTGGGTTTCTTCTTCCTGAATACGGGCGATCGCCTTTTGTTTGATTTCCTCGGCCTGTCCCGCTTCCCGCCGTAAATTACCGAGGTAGATGTATGCACCCACCGAAGCAAGTAGCAACATAATTACCCCAATCGTGTCGAGGCTAATACCCAGCAATACACAGGCAATGAAGACAAACCACGGCGCAGTTACCGAAAGGGATTGCCCCCAAGCGAGTAAGCCGAGGCGACCTGCTTTGCGAGATCGCTGGTATCCCCACAACACCACACCGACGGCTGCGACAGCCAGGATGGCGAGGGCGGAGATTTCCGGAGAAAAAACCATAGTGTTTTATTAAATGTTTATTTTTTGATTAATGCTCTACACATTTTAGTGGGATTTGAGAATTGACAGGTGTTAGAGCAAATCCAGTTGGGTCATTTGCGGCGTAGTGTCATCAATTAAACCAAGATGTTGGCGGGCATTATCTGTGACCACTCGTCCCCGTGGTGTCCGACTCAAAAAACCAATTTGTAGTAAATACGGCTCGTAAACTTCTTCAATGGTTTTACTGTCTTCACCCGTCGCGGCGGCGATCGCCTCCAAACCAAAAGTTTTCACTTACATGGATAAATTTACATAAATATGCTGCTCATGAATTTTTGCGACTCTAAAATTCTGGATACAATTACAATACTTACTCAGTACAGTCTTTGATAAATCACGAGACTATTCCAGCTCTGCCTTTAATGAATTGCAACGAATCCTTAGAACTTATTCAGCAACTTTTAAATCATAAAAATCTCAGCACTATCGAGCAAAGTATTTTCGTGAAAACTTGGGAAGGTCTATCTTACCGAGAGATTGCAGCTGAGTACCAATATGATGAAGGCTACATTAGAGAAGTTGGAGCGACTCTCTGGCGATCACTCTCTGAACAAATTGGTTACAAAATCAGCAAGAAAAATTTAAGATTGCACCTGAATCGCTTAGCGCAAGAGCAAGCTTCGGTTGTGACTACAACGCCTCAACTTCAACAGGAGCGGAACTCATTAAGTTTCCCTGGTGCATCTTTGCCTTTTGGTTCACCACTTTACGTGAGGCGATCGCCCATTGAAGAGCTGGCCTTATCAGAAATGCAGCAACCCGGTAGCTTGATTCGGATCAAGGCAGCGCAGGATATGGGCAAGACTTCTTTGATCAACCACCTGATTGGAACAGCTCAACACTGGAATATGCACACTGTTCTAGTGGATGTGCGGCAGGCAGAATTGGACGCTTTGAATAGTTTGGATCGATTTTTACGTTGGTTCTGTTGGAACGTGGGTCAACAATTACAGAAAACTCCTGAGTTTGATACATATTGGTTTGAAGCAGCGGGAAGTAGTCTCAGTTGTACAACCTATATACAAGAAGTCTTTTTAAAGAACCTCCAACAACCCGTTGTCATCGTGATTGATAAGGTTCACCATCTAATAGATCATGATGTGCTGCTCAGAAGTTTTTTCCCTTTATTGCGATCATGGTACGAACAGGCACGAATTAATCCCCATTGGCAAAAATTACGTTTGGTCTTGACTCATTCAACGGAATTAGACTTGCCGCTACAACCCCATCAGTCACCGTTTAATGTGGGTTTGCCGTTGTCTCTGCCCCCTTTATCTCCAGAACAGGCTCTGGAACTCGCTCAATGTTATGGGCTTGCAACCATTAGTCTTGGCTCAACTCAATCTCTAAAATCACTAATTCAGTTAGTTGATGGTCATCCTTACTTATTACAGTTAGCCTTTTACCATTTGCGTGACGGGGTATTATCCTTGGATGATTTACTGCAATCTGCGGCAACTCCTCAAAGTATTTATCACAATTATCTGATGTCTCTTTGGCACAAATTGCGACAAGATGACTCTCTATTTGAAGCTTTTCGCGAAGTATTTTCTGCGGATGTACCTATTACCTTAGATCTCAATGTGGCGCATCGCTTAGAAGGTATGGGACTAGTCAAAATTCAGGGCTGTCAAGTCAGTCCGAGCTGTGAGCTGTATCGGCAACATTTTGGTGTTTATTTAGGGATATAGCTGTGGTGCAGTCAGCCTACCAAGTTGGGGGTAGCTTAGCTCCTAATACCGATCTTTATGTGGTACGCCAAGCAGATCATGATCTCTATGAGGCTTTACGTGCAGGAGAATTTTGTTATGTATTCAATGCGCGTCAGATGGGGAAATCGAGTCTGCGGGTACGGGTACAACAGAAAATTAAAGCTTTAGGCGATCGCTGTGTATATATGGATATGACCCAACTGGGTAGTGAAGGAGTGACCCTACCGCAGTGGTATCGGGGCATCATGCTAGATCTCGTGCGTAATTTGGGACTATGGACAGAGATAGATCTAAAACAACGCTGGCAGAGGGATGCAGATCTACCGGTAGTGCAGCAATTACGATTATTGCTTGATGATGTTCTCCAGCTGTTGCCAAATCATCGCTTATTTATTTTCGTAGATGAAATTGATAGTCTTCTGGCATTAAATTTCCCTGTGGACGATTTTTTTGCGCTCATCCGTGCTTGCCATGAATTACGCCCTGAACAATCTGATTATCAACGGCTTACATGGGCTCTATTTGGTGTTGCCACACCGTCTGATTTGATTAGCGATCGCCAGCGGACTCCTTTTAACATTGGTCGTGCGATTGATCTGCAAGACTTTCAGTTTGGCGAAACCCAAGTTCTGATGGATGGGTTTAAAGAACAAATACCAAATCCAGAGACTATTCTTAAGGCAATTTTAGACTGGACAGGCGGACAGCCATTGCTCACCCAAAAACTATGTCAAATCGTTGCCGAGAAGAGTGAACCGCCTTTCGCTTCGAGTTTCACTTCAGTATCGAGAGATGTGTTGCATTGGGTGAATGAATTAGTCCATACCCACATCATTAAGCATTGGGAAGCCCAAGATGTACCAGAACATCTCCGCACTATTCGTGATCGCCTCTTCGTTAATGAGCAGCTAACGGCTCGACTATTAAGGATTTATCAGCAAATACTACTGAGTGACGGAGGTGTGACCAGTGATGGCAGTGTGGAGCAAACGACCTTACTTCTCTCCGGTTTAGTCTGCAAGAAACAAGGAAAACTTCAGGTTAAAAACGCCATCTATCGGCATATTTTTAACCTAGCATGGATTGAACAACAATTTGACCAGTTGCGACCCTACCAAACGATGTTAAAAGGGTGGTTTGCTTCTGACAAAACCGAATCGTCTTGGTTACTAGAGGGGCAAACTTTAAAAAAAGCCCAAGAGTGGAGTCAAGGGAAAAGCCTCAGTGATCAAGATTATCAGTTCCTTGCTGCTAGCCAAGATGCAGAAAACCAGCGGATTCAAAATATCCTCGATGTCAAACAAGAGAGTGAGCGTTTTTTCCGACAACTCGCCGAAGCTGTGCCCCAAATTGTTTGGATTGCAGAACCTGACGGCACTATTTCCTACACCAATCGCCAAAGCATTAACTTCTCTGGTTTGACGGCACAAACTCTAACGGAAGAAGAATCTTTTGAGGTTATTCACCCTGATGATCGCAGTGCCGTTCAAACCGCTTGGCATCATTCTTTAAGCACAGGAGAAATTTATGAAGCCCAACTCCGGATGCAGGATACGGAAGGCAATTATCGCTGGCTTTTAAACCGAGCTACTCCCATCCGTAATGCCCAAGGTCAAGTGGTGAAATGGTTTGGCACTAGCACAGATTTAGATGCCGTAAAAAGATCAGAAGCCGCAAAACGCCTCAGCGATCGCCTAAAATTCCAGCGGCTATTATTAGGCAGCATCACTGTTGCTTTCGGTCTTGTTAGTGTTTTTGGCGCGGTAACTTGGCTCGAAAAACGACAAGCTAAGTTACGGGAAATTGAAGCCTTAATCAGTGCAACGGAAACTCAATTAGCCTCTAATAAGCATTTAGATGCCCTCACGACGACCCTCACGGTACAAACAAAATTAAAGTCAATAGGGAATGTGCCTGCTGCCCTTAATAATCAAGCGAGTCGAAATCTGCGGCGGGCTATATTTCAGATAATGGAGCGTAATCGTTTAGCGAGTGAATGGGGGCGTATTTTAGGAGTCGCCGTTCGACCAATACCCGAAGCGGATTTGGGCGACAATGATGTTTACATCGCGGCGGCATATCAACAATCAACCATTGGTCTTTGGAGTAAAAACGGAACCCTTATTCGTACTCTGAGCGATCAAGAGGGTTCTATTGCGGATGTTCAATTTAGTCCTGATGGTCAGGTGATCGCTGCCGCTAGCGGGAATGGGACTGTTGATCTTTGGGATATTAACGGTAAGCAGTTGGCCACCTTCGACAATAATCAAGTTTGGGTTCGCCCCGTGACCTTTAGTGCAGACGGAAAATATTTAGTCACTGGTGACGCGGATGGTGACATTAAATTTTGGCAAACAAAAGAGGCCAAGAACCCAGCGCGATTATTTAAAGGTCATGATGATTTTGTTTGGGATATCGTTTTCAGTCCTGATGGTCAAACTTTAGCTTCTAGTAGTTGGGATGGCACGGTTAAGCTATGGGATATTGAAGGTAATCTTCTACGTACCTTGAAACATCCTGAAACGGACACAATTGTTAGCCAGCGATTCATGGGGTTAGCCTTTAGCCCTGATGGTCAAACATTAGTGAGCGGAGATTGGTCGGGCAATATATTTTGGTGGGACAACAACGGTATTTTGACCAAAACCACGAAAGAACACCGTAATGCAGTAGCAACGTTAAAGTTCAGTGCAAACGGTCAAATCCTCATTTCTGGTAGTTGGGATGGCACCATTAAATTTTGGAATCAAACGGGAGCTTTAATCCGTTCTATTGATGCTCATGATAGTGGCACTTTAGATTTGACTCTGAGTGAAGATGGAAAATATTTAATCTCTGGTGGAGAGGATGATACCGTACGTATGTGGCAGCGATCACCTGAGTTTTTAACACCACTATGGGGTCATGGCACTTCAGTTTGGGGGGTTGCTATGGTTACTTCTCATCAAGACACTCCAGAAAATAGCACTCCTACTATTGTTTCCTCTGGATCAGATGGAGTCGTTAACTTTTGGGATCGTCAAGGAAATTTGTTGCGTAGTCTACCCTCCTCACGCGGGGAAGCTTGGGCGGTGGCAATTCATCCTGATGGCGATCACCTGGTGGTAGCCCACAATGATGGTTCTCTAGTAATGGGGACAATGGAGGGGGAGATAATCACTACCATTCCAGCCCATAGTGATGCTGTCTTTGATGTAGCGTTTAGTCCGGTGTGTGGGGATAAGCAGCCCTGTAAACCTAAGGAAAATGGCGCAGTAGAAACAGCGACGATCGCCTCCGTTAGTTGGGATGGCACCGTCAAACTCTGGGACAGCAACGGTAATGCCCTACAAACTTTGATGCAGGGCAAACCAGAAGATGGGGGAGCAGTCCTACAGTTAAATGGGGTGTCCTTTAGTGGCGATAACCGGTGGTTAGCCGCTGTGGGGACAGAAGGGCTGGTGCATCTCTGGCAACGGGATAGCACAGGTCAATTTGCTGATCCGCCCCAACAGTCCTTCAATGGTCACAAGGATGTGGTGTGGGATGTGGCTTTTAGTCCCGATAGTCAAATTCTAGCCACCGCTAGTGAAGACAATACGATTAAATTGTGGACATTAGATGGCACTCTAATTGAAACTTTGACGGGTCATGGCGATCGTGTTGATGGCTTGACCTTTATTCCTCCCAACTCTGGTTTACCCGAAGAATGGGGAACGGTGCTGGTTTCTGCCGCTTGGGATCACACCGTAAAACTGTGGCGCCTGGATGGCACGTTATTAACGACCCTTGAAGGTCACCGAGAACGGGTATTAGATGTCGCTTTTTATCCTGCAAGTAGCGACCATGGTCCACTACTCGCTTCAGCAAGCCTAGATAGATCGGTACTACTTTGGGAATTAGATCAGGTATTAATGCAAGAGCAAATCGTAGGTCATGGCTGTGATTGGCTCAAATCCTATGTAGCTCCCCAACCTGATGTGCTGGAACAGATAAAAATCTGCACAGAATAAATTGGGAAATAGGCATTTACAACTCAACCAAGACGAACATAACTACTACAGCTATTTCCAAACTCACAATATTTCTGTAATTTAATCGAGTTGAATTCAACTCAATCAAACAACAACTTATTCAAGGGAAAGTCCCTTTTTAAATATTTTTATAACCAGTCAACAAAAGGAAGGTGAAAACAAATGTCTGCCTTTACTCTCACTGATCGAAAAAAACATTTTTGATGATTTAAATATCCTGACTCTTCAGATAAAGTTGCTTTCCTTTAGATAGTCTCAGGTTCATTTTTTTACTGAAAAAGCTCTATTTTGTCAATGCTTCAAATATTTATCTGACACTTTGATTAACTTATATTAAAAATGTAAGAAGTGTGAGATCTTCACCACATAAAACAACCTACATTTCTGACTTGATTTATCTTGTTCAGTAACACATTCTGTTATTTAGTGAAATCGTAATTACGATTTAGAACCAGATTGTCTATATTTAGAAATTCAATGAATAAATTTCTTGTCTCAACAGTAACTTTCTTAGGATTAACAACTGCTCTTTGCACATCCACGATTGCAGAGGAAACACAGCTTCAATTGGCTCAGTTAACGCTAACGGAAGAGCAAATACAGGAGATGCAAATGCAGATAGAGTCTCAGACATTAATAGAAGAGCAAAATCAAGGGGATGTATATCAAATGCCAGCAGAACAGGCACAATTTATTAAGATGTTAGAGGAACTTGGAATTGCCCCACGTGCTAACGGTGACGGATTTCCACCGAATCAGGTTGTCGTTTATCAATCTGGTGAGCCTTCGGCGGTGACCGTAGCACTGTGTTTAGCATCTGGAGGAGAGTATGGCGGCGTGACAACTGTTGTACCGATGGCTAGTAAAACAACTGTTGTACCGATGGCTAGTAAATCTGCTATTCAGAAATCTGCTATTCAGACGCGGCCTAATGAAATAGCTGTTGATGTGCGACCTGTCGAAGAGTATCAACTGCAGCCATACTATGTCATGTGTAATTTCTAAATGCGCAGGGTAAACGCATACTCAATTTGCTCCAACGAGAGAATAGAATTTTTATCGATTTTCTCATCGAAAAAAGACTCCGTTAAGTCGGTAGCCGCAAAACATGAATGACAATTGCCCTTTTCAATTTTTTGTAAAGGGCTATTTTTTATGATTATCTTTCTAATTTAAAAAGATAGTCTTTTTAAATTAGAAATAAAATTAATATTTAGATTTTAATTTGGTCTAAAGTAAATCAAGTTGTTGGATTTGTGGTGATTCTTCGAGTAATCCTAAATGTTGGCGGGCATGGTCTGTAACGACTCGACCTCTAGGGGTGCGGTT
The DNA here is from genome assembly GCA_964638765.1 of uncultured Synechococcus sp. GTDB lineage: Bacteria > Cyanobacteriota > Cyanobacteriia > Cyanobacteriales > MRBY01 > MRBY01. The sequence continues at coordinate 23,776 of CAZXBK010000012.1, forward strand.
CAGGAAACCAATTTGCAGTAGGTAAGGCTCATAAACTTCTTCGATGGTTTTGCTGTCTTCTCCAGTGGCAGCGGCGATCGCCTCCAAGCCCACAGGGCCACCCCCAAAGTGACTAATCATTGTTTCGAGAATTAAGCGATCCGTCCAATCTAATCCCAACGGATCAACGTTATACAAATCCATTGCCGTTGCTGCTACTTCATCGTTAATCTCAGCAAAGCCCTTGACTTGGGCATAATCTCGAATCCTTCTAAGTAAACGATTGGCAATTCGTGGGGTTCCCCGCGCCCGTCTCGCAATGGCGCTCGCCCCTTCCTCCGTAACAGGTTGTTCTAGAATCTTGGCGCTGCGATGGACAATGGCCACCAATTCATCCACCTCATAAAACCGCAACCGTTGAATGAGACCAAAACGATCCCGCAATGGCGACGTTAATGAGCCGACTTTTGTGGTCGCTCCAATCAGAGTAAACGGCTTTAGGGGAATACTGCGGGTTCTGGCACTCACACCCTTACCAATGGTGATATCCAGACGACTATCTTCCATCGCGGGATAAAGCAATTCCTCAGCCATCCGATTGAGACGGTGAATTTCGTCGATAAATAAAATATCGCCTGCTTCTAAGCCGACGAGCAAACCACTAATGTCGCGGGGACGTTCTAGGGCTGGCGCTGCCGTAATTTTGCACTTCACGCCCATTTCTGCCGCCAAAATCAGAGACATTGTTGTTTTCCCCAACCCCGGTGGCCCATACAGCAACATATGATCTAGTGGTTCTTGCCGGGACTTGGCGGCGGCGATCGCAATGCCCAGCACTTCCTTTAAATCCTTTTGCCCCAGATAATCCGCCAAAGTTTGGGGACGAATACGATCTTCCGATGTAGATTGATCTTTTTCAGTCGGTAAAGCTTGGCCACTCGTCAGAGGATCACGCGCTGATCCTTTACTGGTTCGGTTCGGTTTTGGACTAGGACTACCTTGGCTACGTTTAATCGCCATTCTTTAAAAGTTAAAACACTTGTTCTTTCTATCCTATGCCGAATTTTCCCTAAAGGCGATCGCCACTCCTTATACCGAAAGACAGAACACTAGCACCTGTGCGTCAAATCACCTAAGTATGACTACAGCTTTAGGTAGAATAATTAGCATTTAAAGCGGGTGTCGCCACCCACTGGCGCGTTAACGTACGACCACCATCAACGACTAAATTCGAGGACAACAATATTCATGAAAGCCATGATTCTGGCAGCGGGACGGGGCACAAGGGTACGCCCCATCACCTACACCATCCCCAAACCGCTGATCCCCATTTTGCAAAAACCTGTGATGGAATTTTTGCTTGATCTGCTAGTAGAACATGGTTTTGACCAAATCATGGTGAATGTCAGTCACCTCGCCCACGAAATCGAAGGCTATTTTAAGGACGGTCAGCGCTATGGTGTTCATCTCGCCTATTCCTTTGAAGGCAGCATCGAAGATGGTGATCTAAAGGGTGATGCTCTCGGTTCGGCAGGTGGACTCCGCAAAATCCAAGATTTCAATCCGTTTTTTGACGATACATTTGTGGTCCTTTGCGGTGACGCCCTCATTGACCTAGACCTCACAGCTGCAATCAAATGGCACCGTGAAAAGGGGGCGATCGCCACAGTAATTACTAAGTCTGTTCCCCTAGAAGATGTGCCCAGCTACGGTGTAGTCGTCACCGACGATGAAGATCGTATCCTGAGCTTCCAAGAAAAACCTTCCGTTGAAGAAGCCCTCAGCACCAAGATTAATACGGGTATCTATATCTTTGAGCCTGAGGTCATCGACTACATTCCGCCCAATTGCGAATTTGATATTGGTGGCGAACTATTCCCCAAGCTGGTAGAAAGTAAAGCGCCATTTTATGCCCTCGATATGGACTTTGAATGGGTTGATATCGGCAAAGTCCCCGACTACTGGCAGGCGATCCAAGATGTCCTACAGGGTAAAGTCAAAAATGTCCCCATCCCCGGCATTGAAGTGAAACCGGGTGTGTATACCGGCCTCAATGTTGCGGTTAACTGGGACAAAGTAGAGATTGAAGGCCCCGTTTACATTGGCGGTATGACGCGCATTGAAGATGGCGCGAAAATTGTTGGCCCAACAATGATTGGCCCCAGCTGTTGGATCTGCTCCGGTGCAACGGTCGACAGTAGTGTGATCTTCGAGTATTCTCGCCTCGGCTCTGGAGTCAGAATTAAGGATAAGCTCGTGTTTGGTCGCTATTGTGTGGACAAAACTGGCGCCACGATTGACCTCCAAGAGACTGCACTGGACTGGTGGATCACGGATGCACGCCATGCGAATCCGCCAACGGCTCCCGTCGATACCAATCCCCACGTAGCAGAAAGTCTAGAAATTGAAGAGTTTCTCAATACTGCGACTGACTAAATCGGGATAGGCGATCGCCAAACACTTCGGGACTCAGATTAGGGCAGTTCGCGAACTGCCCTTACGAACTGGCTTAACTAGAGGCTCCTTTTTGTTTGAGCAGTTCTGCGACAGCCTCACATTTATTAAACTGGGCAATTTTCAGCGCCGTATCACCCCGTTTATTTTTGGCATTGATGTCTAAATCGGGAGCGTGGTCTAGCAGTAACTGAACCGCGTCAATAAATCCCCGGTGAGCAGCCCACATTAACGGAGTTGCTTTGAAATCATCGCGAGCATTGACGTCGGCTTTGGCAGCAATCAACGTTTTCATCAGGGATAGATTGCCTTGGTCAGCTGCCTGCATGAGCAACGTTTTGCCTTTAGCAAGTCTGTGGTCGGGATTCGCACCATGGTCGATCAGCAGCTCGATTAAGTTGTGATGTTTTTCTTTGATAGCAATGCTGAGGGCAGTTTCACCGTCATTACTGAATTGAATATCTGCGCCATTTTCTAACAATGTTTCGGCGATCGCCCGATGTCCTTGATAGGCAGCGATGAGTAATGGCGTATCACCTTGGGCATTAACCACATCAATCTTCGCACCTGCATCGACTAAACAATGAACTAAATCACTGTGGCCTTCGAGGGTGGAGACATGGAGAGCTGTATCGCCAGATTCGTCTTGGCTATCGATATCAAACGAACGGGACAATAAAAATTGCACAAGGGAAATGTTGCCCGACATAGCAGCCAGCGGTAACAAACTGTCGGTTTGGGTAAAGGTTGCTCCAGCAGCCAGTAGTTTCGCGGCGATCGCCTCATCTCCCTGCTCAATGGCCAAAATTAAGGCAGTATCACCATTGAGATCACTAAAATCAGCCTTCGCACCAGCCGTTAAAAGTTTTTCGACAATCTCTACATTGCCCGTCATCGCCCCATGCATTAGCGGTGTACGTCCATCGCTACTAGGCAAATTTGGGTTAACGCCAAACTCCAATAACACCTCTAGACAGGCGATCGCCTGCTCCGACACAGCCAAAACTAAACTGCCATAGCCTTGGTAAGGATCTGCACCTTTTGCCAATAGAAGTTTGACGACATCCGGATGGCGACCTTGAACCGCCAAATTTAACGCTGTATCTTGGTCGCGATCACTCTGGTTAATGGTTGCTCCGGCTCCTAAAATTTGTTCCACAATGCCTGTAGAACCTTTATAGGCAGCCACCATTAAGGCTGTTGTGCCGTCTTCATTGACCAGATTTACATTTGCGCCAGCGGATAATAAACGATCTACCGCCCAACTTTGCTGCGCCATCGCCGCCACCATTAACGCTGTCAAACCATGACGCCCCGCCAAATCCGGCTGTGCTCCAAACTCTAAACACAGATTCACGAGATCTTGGTGACCGAGCTGACTGGCATACATCAAAGGACTCGTGCGATCGCCATCAAGACCATTAACATCAACCCCTTTCTCTAAAATCAGTCGTGCCGTCTCTGTCTCCTGTCGGCGAATCGCTTGGCAGAGCAAAATATGACCCGGTACATCCATAACAGCGTTCTACTCCCCTCAAAAGTCCTGCATATAAGTATTGCACCCTAGCTTCCCGTCAAACGTGACCGACTCTTTCCATTTGCGGAGGGGATGAGTTAACTTTTATAAAGATTTGCAACACACCCTGAGGAAGAAAGAAACTGTTATGGCTATTCCAGAATCCGTTAAAGTTTGGTCTCAATTTGGTCACCCCGCCATGATGTGGGTGCTCTTTGGTCTCACGATTTACGCAATGTACCTCGGTATTCAAAGTCGTCGGACTCGCTCCGCTGATAAAGAAGTTCGCAAAGAACTCGTCAAGAAGAAATTCGGCATCAAGCACCATCAGATCGGTTCTGTACTACTCGCGTTTATGGTGCTCGGTACCCTCGGCGGTATGGCGGTCACTTACATCAACAACGGTAAGCTTTTTGTCGGCCCGCACCTCATTGTCGGTTTAGTAATGACAGGTCTTATTGCAGTCTCTGCGGCTCTAACGCCCTATATGCAGCGTGGTAATGAGCTAGCACGTATCTCTCACATTGGTTTAAATACAGCGCTTGTTGGTCTTTTCGGTTGGCAGGCAATTTCTGGTATGGATATTGTCACTAAGATCATTGGCCGTATGTAAATAACGCCTCTAAGTCGCGCCCTGTGAAATCGGAATAGTATTCCCCTAGCATTGACAGGCTTTAGAAGTTGGCGTGATAATCTCGCCCCAAAAACTCTAGAATTCGTCCTGATAAAAGGGGTCGGCGATCGCAAAGCTATGTAGTTTCACGATCAAGATTGATTTCACTGGCATCAAAATTGACTAACGTATTTGCTATAAAAAACCAGCTCTCGACTTGCGAGGGCTGGTTTTAATATATTTTTTTATAAAAATGATGTTGCTTACGAAAAACAAACGGGATTTACCACTTGTTGCCTTCAGCTTGATCAGCAACGTAAGCAGCAACGTTAGCAATTTGCTCTTCGCTAAGACGACCGCCGAACTTAGGCATTGCACCTTGACCATTGGTTACTTGGTAAGCAATAGCCTCTTCAAGGGACTTGGAGCCATCCTTGTAGCCAGCAAGATAAGTCTTGAGGTCATCAGACTTAAGGGTCTTAGGAGGCATTACCGCGTTGTTACCACCAATGTGGCAAGCGTTACAGTTTGCAGCAAAAACCTGAGCACCAGCAGCTAAGTCAGCGGCAAATGCGGAAGTGCTGAAAGTGAAGACGGAGGCAAGTACAGTTAAAGCGATAGCTAGTAGTTTTTTCAAAGGAGTTTTCCTCTTAAAGCTCTCAACAAAAGAATTTGATTAAGGTTTAATGTAATCAATCGAGATTTATTTTAACGGTGTAACGGCTTCATTCAAGCACTTCTACCAAATTGATAAAAATTGTTTCAATTCGTCACAAAATCTTGCTATGCAGATCGAATCTCCAACCCCAGATGTTAAAGCCATTCTTAAGACGTGGCAGATTAGTAAGATTTATCGCACTGGCTTCTGGCTAAATAAAACGAGCCAGTCCCTAAATAAGTGTTCTCTAGAGGTAATGCCGGGGGAAACGTTTGGGCTACTCGGTCCAAATGGTGCGGGCAAAACGACTCTCCTCAAAATTTTATTAGGGATTATCCGTAAAAGTGGTGGTCAGGCAACGCTCCTCGGCAAACCGATCGGCGATCGCCAAACGCGGGAAAAGATTGGCTATTTGCCGGAAAATGCTTATTTTTATGATTATTTGACGGCATGGGAATTTCTGGATTTTACGGGGTCACTCTTTCAAATCCCCAAACGACGTCGCCAACAACGAATTAAAACGCTGCTGGATACTGTAGGTCTAGCACGAGAAGTCGCCAAAAAACGACAGATGCGCAAGTATTCGAAGGGCATGCTCCAACGTGTGGGGATGGCGCAGGCACTCATTAATGATCCGGATTTGGTGTTTCTTGATGAACCGATGTCTGGTCTTGATCCGCTAGGGCGCTACCAAGTACGAGAAATTATTTTGTCGCTAAAAGAACAGGGCAAAACGATTTTCTTTAATTCCCACATCCTTACTGATGTAGAGCAGATTTGCGATCGCCTCGCAATTTTATCTAAGGGTGAAATTATTTGTACTGGTACGCTGAACGAACTACTCGGAGCGGACGATAGCTATCAGGCGGTTGTACGAGGTGGCGATCAGACCCAGCTCAAAAAATGGCTACCCGATTTACAACGACATGATGGCAAATGGTTTGGTCATCTAGTTGGCGACCAGCAGGCATTTTTAGCGTCTCTCAACCTTATGGGGGCAAAGCTAATCGATTTGAAATTAGCGCGTCCAACCCTCGAAGAATTTTTCATTGAGAAAATCCGTGACCACGATCCTAATGCCCACGTCGAAGAAAATCTTAAGGCGATCGCCTAGTCATTTTGCAGACTTTAATTGTCAGACGATTTACCCGCGACTACTCGAATAAGCCTCGCTACATACAGTCCTCAGCCGAACTAAGCTGACAGTTGATTTTTCTGGGAAAACCAATCGTCACTTTGGTTCCTTGATTTGGCTCACTACTATAGGAAATTTTGCCGCCGCACATATTTAGACAACCCTGCACAATCGATAACCCTAAACCAGTACCGGGAATTGTGTCGACATTCTCACCGCGGTGGAAGGGTTCAAAAATACGATCTAGATCCTCAGATTTCATGCCAAGACCATAATCTCTAATGATGGCAATCACTTGGAATTGCAAGCCTTTTACCTCAATATCAATATGTTTAGTTTGGCGAGAATATTTAATGGCATTAGACAGGACATTATCAAAGATTTGATTGAGGATTTTAGGATCGTTTTCAAAGGGTTCTAACATCCCCTTAATCTTCAAGTTAATGATATGTTCAGGCTGCTTCACGGCATAATCTTCAATTTTTTCTTGTAGAAACCTCAATAGATCGATTGGGATTGATTGAACTGGAACTTTACCTCGATCAATCTGATTCAAAAAGAGCATATCCTCGATTAGACCGTTCATGTGTCGAACTTTTTTTTCTATGATCTCCAACAATTTGCTCTGATTAGAGGATGTTAAATTTGAGGCGTGAGTTTTTAAAGTCGATGCCGCAGCCAAGATAGAGGTTAATGGCGAGCGATATTCGTGGGAAACGGTGCCAATAATCTGAGATTTCAGCACATTTAATTCTTTTTCCTGTTGTAATGCGCGACGAGTTTGGGTGTGCATTTCCGCCCGCTGAATGGCGATCGCCACCTGAGCAGATAAGGAGTTGATCAACTCTACTTCATCGGTTTTCCAATGGCGCGGTTGGTCACATTGGTGGGCGATTAATAATCCCCAAAGCTGAGATGACTCTTTCTCTGTCGACGAGACATCAGTTGAGGTTGGAACCGACAAAATCGGAACAACTAAATTTGCTTTAACTTGAAATTCTTCTAGGAGTTCTCGGTGACAGGTTGTTAACCCAGCCTGCTGGATATCATCAACGACAGAACATCGGCCTAGACTATACCCATAGCCTGCACCACCCTGAAAACAAGTATCGATAATTTGTTGGCCTAAGCTCACTTGATATGCAGAACTGACAGACTCGGCGACGATCATGCCACTCATATCCTCGGCGAACTGATAAATCAACACCCGATCACAGGCCAACAACTGATGAATTTCGCTGGTTGTTTTATCTAAAACTTCTTTTAAATTCAGGCTTTGGCGAATACGTAAGGCTGTGGAAATGATGAGTTCTTGACGTTCTCGACTTTGGCGTAGCTGAATCTGCAACCTAACCTGCTCCAAAACATTACGAACAGTGGACTGCAAACTCTCCGGGGTAATCTGACCTTTGACTAAATAATCTAAAGCTCCCTGTTTCATCGACTGGACGGCGATCGCCTCATTGCCCACCCCAGTCATCATCACGACCGGCACTTGAAACTGTTCTTGGTGAAGTATTTCGAGAAACTCCAAGCCATCGACATCGGGCAAATTAAAATCCAGCAAAATCAGACTACATGGATGCTCCTGTAGAGTCTCAAAAGCCTCTGCTCCTGTATCGGCCTCTAGTACAACATAACGATGGGAGATATCCCTCAACAGAAACTGCTTATAAATATCTCTGTCTTCAGGAGAGTCATCCACAATTAAGATTTTTGAGTCTTTAAACTCTGATCTTTTGTCCACGTCTGTCCCGGCTATTCGTCCGACTGCAACCCTGTTTGGCTAAGCATCTTAGCGAGCGAGAAGGATTAGCAAAGACGAATTTTCACCATTGAAATATTCAGATTATCTCATCATTAAATACCTTGCGGTAATGTGTTTTCATTTAGCCAAAAATCTACAAATGCCTTAATGCGACGTCTCATTTGCTCAAAATCCATAGGCTTAACTAGATAACTGTTTGCTCCCATCTGATAACAAAAATCAATATCTTGGGGATTATGGGAAGTTGTAAAAATAACAACAGGTATTTGCTTAAATTGATTGTTTCCTTTTATCTGCTCTAATACTTCGCGACCATCTGTGCCCGGCAAATTCAAATCCAGCAGAACAACCGACGGTTTAATGCTTGGATCTTGATTTTGATAGTTTCCTTCACCCCATAAAAAATCTAGGGCATCATCTCCATCAATACAGCGATGCACTGGATGCTGTACCTCCATTTCATTCAGAAAATCCATAAAGACAAAAAAGTCTTCATCGTTATCTTCAACAACCAATAAAGGAAATAGGGAAGCTCTATCCATACAAGACAAATGGGTCGGCAAACATGAATCTATGTAAACAATTATGACGTGCTGAGGATTATTGTCTACATTTTGCAGTTTTTACTGTGGAAATTTTCGATACTGGTCGACTTATTTGTATTGTCCAGTTTGTAAAAACAATCTGACTAGGATGTGCAAGGGGTATTCAAAGTGAAGTAGAAGGTTGAACCCTTTTTATGCTCACTTGTTACCCAAATCAGACCACCGTGATGCTCCACTGCTTTTTGGGTAATCGTTAGGCCAGCGCCAGTGCCGCCGCCGAATTTATCTCGGCCATGAAGTCGTTTAAAGAGCTTGAATACTTTCTCTAGGTGGCGATCACGAATGCCGATGCCGTTATCTTTCACGAAATAAATAAATTGGTCAGTGATTTTGTATTCCTTAGCGACGGCGGCAAAATCATCATCTTGAGGCGTGAGATACCCGATTTCAACCACCTTATCGGTACGGGTATTGTATTTCAACGCGTTCGTTAAAAGGTTGCTAAACACTTCTTTCAGCAAGATTGGGTCTACCTCCACGGTGGGCAGCGATCGCCCCACCAGAAATTCAATCGATGTCTGCTTATTATTGAGTTGCAACAGCCTAATCTCGTCATGGACAAGCTGATTGAGATCCGTTGATTGGCGTCGTAGTTCCGCCTGACCTAACCGCGAAAAATGAAGCAATGACTCTACTAGTGATTGCATCCGCTGGGTTAATCTCATGATCGTACTTAAACGTTGAATCCCCTCTTCTTCTAAGGTTTCTGGGTAATCCCGCAGCATTAAATTGGCATAGTTATAGATGCCCCGCAGGGGTTCTTGCAAATCATGGGAAGCAGCATAGGCAAAAGAATCTAGCTCTCGATTACTACGTCGTAATTCCACGTTTAAATTAGCCAGTTCGTCCGCTTTATTTAGCACAATACTCACTAATGAACTGCGCAATTCCAAAGCAATTTTGATATCCGAGTCGCGCCAAGATTCTGAACGATGGTGAACAATTTCCTGCCAAATTTCAAAGGAACGTCTGGGAGATAGTTCTAATGAGCCATCGTCTTTTTCATCTAGCTGGGCGGCTGGATTTCCTGCCCATTGGACTTTCTGAGCAACTTCAGGCCGCAACCACAAAATCGAATACTGACGCACCTTAGAAATTTGCAGCAATAAAATTCCACTGGCCACCGCTTGCAATTGCTCCGCAGGGGGATAATTTTTCGCCAGGGCATCTGTGTAGAAAATATTGTCTTTGACTTGTGGAGTTGCCCACGACATTAAGGCTCGAATCTCTTCTACATCAGGAGTCTCACCCAAACAAATGATTTCACTGTCCAAACAAATCGCAACACCGCCAGCATTGACTAGGGAAAGTAGCTTTTCATCTGGCTCCGTTAACGCGACTCGTAAATCATCGGCTTCGGCGATCGCTTCAATAAAATCTGATAAATCTCTCTGCTGCTGCTTTTGAGTCTGTAACTCCTCGGCACTCACTTTATTATTTAATTCCAGACCCATCACTTTCCCCAGAAAGACACAGGCAGTTCTCACGTCCTGAGACAAATGCTTCGGACTCCGATGGTGACCTGTAATCAAGCCCCAAATTTTTTCGTCTTTCACCAAGGGCATCACCATAGATGCGGTGACATCCATATTTCTGAGATATTGCAGGTGACAGGGAGACGGTTGCCTCAACATCGAATGACTCAAATCTAGGCGATCGCTTGCGACCTCATCACCCAAAGTCATTAATGGCACGGTCTCCTGCTCGATATCCGGAATCAAACGCAACGCATTGAGCTGGAACAATTCACGGGCAGACTCAGGAATATCAATGCTTGGGAAGTGCAAGCCCAAATATGAAATCACATCGTCAACCCGGCTCTCTGCATCCACAATCCCAGTACCATCCTGGGTAAAACGGTAAACCATCACCCGTTCAAACCCAGTCAATTCACGGACTCTCGCCGTAAATAAAGACAGCAGATCTTGCAGATAGGTCACCCGCTGCATTTCCATCAAAGTATCTTCTAGCAAACCTTGAAAGGAAATAACATCAGGCTTTACTGCCGCATTGGTCGGCTCAAATTCAAGGACGATTAATTGTTCGCTGGGGTATACGAGTCCGTAAAAGTACTGATTTTCCCCTTGAACCTCAATGGTAAAGTGCTGAATTTGAGGGATATTTGACTGTTTATTTAGAGCAACTTTTAAATCAAAAATCTGCGTTTCAGAAAGCAAAAAATTTAGAGGTTTGCCGAGCAATCTTTCATGCTTTACCCCCAGCAACGACACGACATTGCGACTAACACACTCAATCACAAAATTTCTTGGCTCAATAGCAACGAGACAACCATGAGGCTGAATGTGTCCCGGTGTTCTGAGGGGAAAGGTCTCTGAATATTGCTTTAAGATCTCTTTGTTCTGGGCAGGAGTCACCATTGCATCTGAGTAAATCAAAGACTCTGTACCAATACTTTGATTACATATATTTTTTGTATGAGTCACATCAGTCTAACGTGCCAGATATTTATCGTTCCTCTGTTGTTGTGACAGAAATTTTTGCCTCTAGAAATATAGCCATTGGAATTTTCAAGCTATTGCAGAGTGATCGTCCTCCCTGAGTTTGAGAGATGGGCGATCGCCTAGCGCTTGTCTTGCTAAATCTCTTACTTTTCCAGATTCTCTACGGAAAAAGAGAGTCAACCATTCACTGCTGCTGTTTCGCAGAATCCCTTAAAGCCAACAATTTATTTCTATATCTTGTGTGCTGTCAGGGGAGTGAACTCTCTTCGCTGGGCACATGCTCTGGGCAATCTAAACGTAAATCCCCGTCACCAAAGGGTGCATCGACAAGCTCGCAATGGTGAGGTCGAGCTTCATCGTCATAAACATTGGCATTGAAATACCTGCAGGTAACGCACATCCGAGAAACGGGAATTTTGTTTTGTTCTTGTAGCGTTCGAATAATTGTGGTTAGCCCTTTGTAAAATACAGCTTGTTCTTCTGGAACAAGAGCTTCCACTGCATCTAGAAGAAAACTTGGCCAACTGGCTGCTTGTTCAGCCTGTTTTTGTCCTTCAGGAGTTAGGCATACGGCGATCGCCCGACGGTCATCTTTTGCCCTCTCCCGCGACACTAAACCTTTTTTGACGAGGGAAGACACGGCATCACTGGCGGTTGCTGGGGTAATAGCAATTTCTTTGGCGATCGCCGATAGACGAATGCCATCCTCTGAAGTAGAGCGCAGAAAAGTCAGAATTTGTCCCTGGGTCGGCGTTAGTCCTTGGGATTCGGCACCCTGCCAAGATTGACTACGCAACGCAGTACTGATCTTAGATAGCCCAGTAATCGTACGCTGCGCAATCGGCTCATTAATCTGATCAAAGGGATTTTCAGCAGGACACATATCTAGAGTCAGGGGCTAACGCTCGATCAATAATCGACATAACTTCCGATTCGGTTCTATGACCAAACCATCTTGCCAATATAGTAGAGCTTCCGTCGAACAGAATCCAAGAGGGTGTCCCCCGCAGATAATTCACTCGAAATGTATGTCCCGCAAGAGATGGTTTATCGGGTTCAAACGAGTCAAACGCAACGGGAAATTGGATAGGGACAGGATAGGGAGATTGGCCATGCTCATTGAGGTAGAGCTTTGTCATCCCCACGGTTTCTCCCGCTTCTAGAAGACGTCGGGTATTCTCTGCAGTATTCAGTTCAAAATCCTCAAAGGCGGTCGATAACCCCAAAACATTCAGGCGATCGCCATAGGTCTCATGCACCTTTGCTGCTAGAGGCAACGCATAGATAAAACAGCCAGGACAATTGACTTGAAACGCCAGCAATAAATTCAAATCTCGAATCTCAAAATCCCCTTGCAATACCTGGGAAATTTTCAACTGAAATAGGGATCGGAGTGAGTCACTAAACATAATTTTTTCTAGATTCACAACATAAACATCAAAAACGAATCCTAAAATGAGATTACCGAGGGCTAGTAGCACCTAATTTTTCTAGCCCTAGTAATAGCCCATCTGCTCTACTCATACTTTTCGCAGTCACAGGGAGTCTGAACTTTATAGGGCAAACTTAAATCCCCTGAACCAATACTGTAGACTTCATATACACCAAGGGTTGGACGATTTTCATCGCTAGTATTGACCTCCATATAAGCCGCCACCGCATCAAATTTGAAATCAATATTGTGATTTACCCGTTGCGCTGGAACTAAAACCCGCAGTGTATTACCGTCCTCCACCACGGAAAAACCGGGAGAATCCATAAACATTGGCATGCCTGGATTCGTGGGCGGCAAAACCACCGCATCATCTGCTGAAAATTCCGCCACCGATAATCCCCCTGCAACCCGCTCATCCCCTTGCAGCACAACCCAATGGGGATGCCAAATCACACCGTCATTAGCGTAGTCAGCGTCATTATCCTCATCCCACAATGGCGTGTCATCAAAATCAGGGTGGGACGTAATCGCCAAGGCAACAATCCCTTCTGTGCCATCAAAACCAACATCTGCCACATCAAGGGTCGTCGGAAAAACATAGCCCAACACTGGCGCTCCATCCATCTGACCGGCTGGTTCTGGCAAAACAGCCTCGACCTCTGCCCCTAGCTGCTGTTCAAAAACTAACAACTCTAAATCTTCAATGTATTGGACTTGCGTTGACTGAATTTCCAATGCAGGGGATTGGGGGATAGCGACAACTTCTTCCGCAAAAGCTGTGCCTGCAAAACCCACACTCGCCATCAATACAAGACTCGCACCGAAACCATTTATTGCTTGTCGCATAATCGCCTCTTACTTATTTAGGATATCTAATCATTTGGACTCCTAAACAATAACAGCGCAAAAAATAAGCGTCAAGGCGATCGCCGTTTTGAAATAAGTCTGCTTAGGTTAAAGCGTTCTCCCTATATGGGTTTCAGGAGAATCAAAAAAGTTAAACAGAGGGGTATTGCTCTATGTTTTTGGCTTGGTTGGTTGCAGTAGGATTAGCTTGAACAGAAAAACTGGCGATCGCCTTTGTCCTTTTTTAGGGAGCTTGGCGATCGCCGATTTTTATTGCATGTGTTTCTAATTATTGTTGCCCTCCTAAATTCGGAATATTGGTATATTTCCAGAGGCAAAATAACGAGGTTAAACCAAGGGTTATTTCGATAGCGGCAGCAGTGATTAACGACTCACTGGGCAATCCATCGATACCAATGCTCACAAGCCTAGCGACACTATAAGAAAGATAAAAAGTGCTGGCGAGCAAGGTGGCGGTAAAGGTTAGTCGCGAGATGAAAGTACCTACCAAAATTAATATGCCGTAGGATAATAACGCCATTGCCGGGGCACAAATTTCGCTGAGTAAATTTGAATTTGTGCCGATATCGATGTGGTTCATGGCATAGAAATCGGCGGGGGAAAGTTGGATCGTTGCACCTATTGCGATCGCCACGAGGGCATCAATGGCTAAAACGAGTTTCAAAAATATCGAGTCTTTCATGATTTTTTCTAAGCTCCAGCTAACGGGCGATCGCCAAACAAACGGAAGCAAGCATTCCAGCAATGGTTCGCACATGATTCCAAAATGTCCAGTCCTTGAGAAATCTCGTCCAAAGCGTAAACCCTTCATTGCTATTGGGATTCACCACCGCCAAAGCATCATTGAGGGGAATATTTCCAGCTACCGTCACGCCAATGGTGCCGATTAGATAAAGCAGGCTGCCAGCAAGTAAATAGATTGAATGGGGTTGATCCCATTGTCGGAGTGCGGCGATCGCCAAAATGATTGAAGCTAGTGCAGGCAAAAAGAACGCCGCCATAAATAACGGATTAATCACCGTAATGTTGATCGACTGCATAGTTACAATGCCCGATGCGGAGGGTTGTTCACCGAGAGCTTACATCAGAAATAAGGAGAAAGCGTAAAAAATACCACCAGTCACCGCGCAACCCACTGCCGCGAAAAGGATGAGTGGCGATCGCCAAGTTTGAAGAAATTCCATAATCTGACCTAAAAATTTATTTGGACTAAAAAACGAACAACGAGCTTAGTAGGACAAGCCGGGGGTTTTACCGATGTAGAGGGTATTAGTTAGCTGCTGCACAATAAAATCCGCCACATCTGCACGAGAAATAGTCAGGTTCGTAATCTTCTCGTCCCCCGCAAAACCATGGCGATATTTTCCGGTGCGATCGCCATCAATAAACGCACTGGGACGCACAATTGTCCAATCAAGCTGGCTCTGTTCTACAAGCCGTTCTTGGAGGAGATGATCGGCAAAAACCTTACGGAGAAGGAAACCAAACATGACATATTTCCAGTAGAAATCGAGATTACTCCAGCTATCACCAGCCCCAAGGGTAGACTGACAAATCAGGCGGCGCACGCCAGTTTTTTCCATCGCTTGAATAATATTTCGCGTCCCCTCAGCGCGAACATTGCCAGACAGTTTTTTGCCGGCACCCAGCACACACACTACTCCATCTTGCCCTTCGCTCGCCTCC
>CAZXBK010000013.1:0-9124 GCA_964638765.1 uncultured Synechococcus sp.
CAGAATCAGAACGGACACAGTTAATCACTAGGGGTGGCTTAAAGGAACCTTGCATTACCCAACTTGCCGTGAAACCATTCATTTCGTCGCCGTCCCGCACGCCGCAAATATATAATGCGTGGGGAATCTTGAGCAGCATTTCTTTTTTTGCTTTTTCGTCTAACATCTGGGGACTCCCAATGGTCTTCAGTACAATTGCTCATTATCTTTACACACCATGTCCCATCCTTCCCCCCACCCTGATGCAGATTGTCGTGCCATTCGTTGTGGTGTCATTACTGTGAGTGATACGCGATCGCCTGCCACGGATAAAAGCGGCAAAATCATGCAGGATTTACTGTTGGCAGAGGGTCACGAGATTACGATTTATCGAGTGGTAAAAGATGACCCTGCGGCGATCGCCGAGCTTCTAGAAAAATTTGGAGCTAGTGATGAGCTAGATGCGGTGTTGTTTAACGGGGGAACAGGCATTGCACCACGAGATAATACCTACGATGTGGTGGTTCGGTATTTAGAGAAAACGCTGCCGGGATTTGGGGAAATTTTTCGGATGCTCAGTTACGACGAAATCGGGTCGCGGGCGATCGCCTCACGGGCAGTGGCGGGAACCTATCGAGGTAAAGTTATTTTTTCTGTGCCGGGGTCTAGCGGTGCAGTACGTTTAGCGATGACAAAATTAATTTTGCCGGAACTTCTTCATTTGGTGAAACAGCTCACGACAACAAAATAGTGAAATTGGGTAATAGGGTTAATTACGCGGAACGTTGGACAGGTGCAGACTTAGCCATTTTGGATTGGATGCCAGCCGCTTTACTAAACCAGCGCACGAGTAAACCTGCTAATTTTTCATGGTTGTGGCGGACATAACCCGTTTCGAGGTCTTCATCCATAATGTTTGCAATGACGACGCGGCGGCGGAGTTTGGTAATTTCCTCGCGGTCAAGGAAAACAGGATGGGAATGTTCGAGGGCATATCTTCTTAAAGCACTTTCGGACGGCGATCGCTGTTGTACTAGAACGGCATCAAAGAGTTTTTCGCCACAAACTTTGTCAATCGCTTTAATGTGATCGGCGACGCTATAACCATCGGTTTCGCCCGGCTGGGTCATAATATTGCAGACATAGATGCGCGGCGCAGAACTGTTGGCGATCGCCTCACGAATTTCGGGCACAAGCAAATTGGGAATAATGCTGGTGTAGAGACTGCCCGGCCCCATGATGATGAAATCTGCTTTTTCAATGGCTTTTACAGCTGCTGGTAACGCCCTCGGATGGCGGGGATAACAGCCAAAATCCACAATTCTGCCGCCTGCCTGGGGAATGCGAGATTCGCCCTCAATGAGACGACCATCGGCCATTTTTGCCCAGAGTTTCACATCGCTCAGAGTTGCAGGTAAAACACAACCACGAATCGCTAAAACTTTAGAACTCGCAATCACTGCCTGTTCGAGATCTCCCGTAATTTCGCTCATCGCGGTGAGGAAGAGATTACCGAAGCTGTGACCTTGCAAACCGTCGCCCGCTTCAAAACGATATTGAAAGAGTTCCGTTAATAATTTTTCTTCGTCGGCAAAGGCTGCCAAACAGTTACGGATATCGCCGGGGGGCAACACACCGATTTCCCGCCGTAATCTACCAGAAGAACCGCCATCATCAGCAACGGTCACCACAGCGGTAATGTTGCCACTATATTTCTTGAGACCACGCAATAACGTCGAAAGACCTGTACCGCCACCGATCGCCACAATTTTTGGGCCTTTATTGAGACGACGGTGATTGTGAAGCATATCCACCAACTCTTCTTCACCGTGGGGATTTAGGACATCGGTAATTGCGCCAAAGGTGCGATTTTGTCCCCAAAAAATTAAAGCTAAACCTAAGGCGATCGCCACTGGCCCCGAAATGTGACTGGGTACAACCGTTGTCACCCAGCGCAAAAATCCGGCAACAAAGGACATTAATCGTGAGACAGGCGTCAGGTCGAGCCAAATCGCCAATCCCAAGGATGTGAACAATACCCCCAAAGCACTCATTAGCATCCAGCGCTTCACCGACAACCCCGGTATCATCCACTTAAATAAATGGTTTAGCCCCGCAGGGGTGCGATTTTGAACAGCTTTTACTGTTTTTGGGTAAGCGCGAGCACTTTTTCGTAAAGCATGGCGAAAAGGATTGTTCAACATAAACTCTCCAGAACAAAGCGGTGGTAAAGGCGATCGCCTATTTTTCTCAAGGATTTCAACGGGATAAAACGCTTGAAAAGTCTAGAAAATTCACCTATCCACCATCAGTGTAGCGAAGAAGATTTTCGTATCCATTCACTTCTGAAAAAGTAACCAAAGACCAGACCCGAGGCAAATAATGCTTATACCACCGCTGATATAGCCTAATGTTTCCACAGAAATATTTAGCAGAGACGCCAAGACAGTAAAGGGATCAACATCGTAATGAACGATCGCCAAAGAACCATAGCAGAGGCAGCCAAAGAAGCCACAACCCACTAGCAGTAATATTCCTAGGCCTTTTCGATGCATTGCCCTTGTCCTCTCAAAATCTAAATAATGGCGGCGATCGCCTACTCTTTTTTTAATAATGAAAGACCCCGATCACGGAGAAATTTTGCGGTAGCGCGACTGCATGATCAGATGGAAACCATAGGCAATTAGCCCGAAAGCAACAAGACCCATCAGCACCGCTCCGAAAGGTTGTCGCTGTAATGTTTGGAGCACTTCTTCTGTACTTTTGACTTTACTCGGTTCCGCAAGAC
Source organism: uncultured Synechococcus sp. (assembly GCA_964638765.1). Classification (GTDB taxonomy): domain Bacteria; phylum Cyanobacteriota; class Cyanobacteriia; order Cyanobacteriales; family MRBY01; genus MRBY01. The sequence goes on from CAZXBK010000013.1 coordinate 2,768, forward strand.
GTGCCGCCTGACCAGCAAAATAGCTAATAATAATCGCGACAATTCCCTTCGCAATTAAGCCAAAACGACCAATATTAAGTAACCATTGCTCTTGGGTTTCATCCATCTTGCAGAGCTTTAACTTTTGTTTGAATTTACTCGTCACACTGCGATAGATGCAATAAAAACCATAGGCCGCAGCGCAAATCGCAACACCACCTAACAACACCCGACCAAAGGGCTGAGCCAAGACAGTTGCGGCTTGTTCACTAGAAGAAGATGAGCCAGTACCAGAACTGCCCTCACTAAAAATAATGTCAAAGGCTCCTTCAGCTAAGCTGCCATAAACACAAGCGCGTACCCCGTGGGCAAGGCGACTAGCCACATTGAAACCATCATTATCATTTTCCGGATCAAACACCGCCGCAATCAAGTGCCAAGCAACATAACAGACGAGGCCGATCGCAATACCAAATAAAACAATTTTGCCAAAGGGTTGACTCGCCACAGCGATGAGGGCGCCTTGGGTTCCTGTAACCTTGCCACCCCAATTCAGTGCGGCTTGCACAGCCAACAACCCGACCAGAAAGTAAACGACACCTTTAGCGGCATAGCCAATACGTGCCGCTGCCTCGATCCATTTTGCTGTTTGGTTTTGGTTCGTAGAGCTTGTAAATGGATTTTTCATGGTCTACGTCTCAGACCTCGGAACGATGTTGCTAAAAGATGAGATGAATGAATCAAAGACTTACGAGCTAAACACCATTACATCTCAAAACTCCTCAAGCTTGGTATGGATCTTTAGGCTGTTTTGATCAATTCTTCTGAATGATATTGATTTTGCAACCTGTCGTCGATAAAAAGAATCTGGCGATCGCTTCATTTCTCACTTGCTAAACTTGGAATGTCAACAAACGCTTTGGCGTAAGCAATTATGACAACATTACAAATTCAGAGTTCGCTACAGCCTCTCACTCTAGATTTGTCTGCATTTACACCTCAGCTCAAAATGAGTGACGAGCAATTTTTGGAGTTTTGCCGCACGAACCGTGATTTACGAATTGAACGTCTTGCTACAGGCGAAGTGATTGTTATGCCACCTGCTTTTTCGGATACAGGCAATCGAAATCTCAAGTTAGCCCAACAAGTGGCAAATTGGGCGGATGAGGATGGCACTGGAGAAACCTTTGATTCGAGTGCTGGATTTACGTTGCCAAATGGCTCAATGAAATCACCGGATGTATCGTGGATTCGGTTGGAAAGGTGGAATCAGTTATCGGATGACGAGAAAGCCTCTTTTGCACCGATTTGTCCCGACTTTGTAATTGAGTTGTGTTCTAGTAGTGATTCTCTTAAGAGGCTACAGGCAAAGATGAATGAATATATTGAAAATGGTGTGCGGCTAGGAATTTTAGTTGATCGTAAAAATCAAACTGTTCATATTTATCGACCAAACCAGGCAGCGCAAATTCTACAAAAACCTGAAATTGTGAGCTGTGCTCCAGAGTTGTCCGGTTTATCCCTAAAAATGAACAAAATTTGGTGAATAAAAGAAAGGGGTGATCGCCTTATTCTGCTTCTTTTGCCAAGCCATATAAGTAGTGATCTAGGTTTTTAGGAAAATCACTCGGCAGTTCGTCTTCTTCTTGCGCTGGCAAATCAGTTTCTAGTTGATCAATAAAATTTAGGAAAGGAGAATTTTGTGGGATTGACTCAATAGTACTTTGAGAAAATTTCTTACGAGTTTTTTCTTTGATAAAAAGCAAAAAATCTAACACTTCTCCTACTAAAATGTCAGAAGTCTGTTCTAATTCTTGAATTAATTGTTCCCGCTTTGTAATAAGTGATAAACCTCAACTATTTTTTTCTAATTCAAAAACTGCTAACAGCACGTTGAAATCAAAAATATACCAAGTCAAGCATTTGCTCTTTATCTTCAAGACCTGCTTCTTCAATAATAGTAAAAATTAGAAGCATATTGTTGCAATACGAGGATAAAGGCTGCCATTGATTTTCTAGTAATTGACTCATTATTTCGAGATTAAAGTCATTACTAACATTGATGATTTTTTTGAGATTTTCAAGCCAAGTCTGACAATCCTTTAAGCCGATTTTTTTCTCTGTATCAATACGCTGTATATTTTGGTGTACAAATGCTATCTGTTTCATTGATGCATCTGAAATAATCCCACTCCAATCTGATTCCAATAATAATTCTATTTTAACGAGAATTGCTATGATTGAATTTTGTTTAGAATGACTTAACTCATACAAGCTAAAAAGTAGCGAATCCAATCTTAATATACTCTTTTCTTCAAGGGTGAGTATATTTTTGATTTTATAAAATACCTGTGAAAACTGCTCAGAATCTTTTCTTGCTTTAGATTTTGCAAATAGGCTCAGATAAAAGAAAAATCTTAAATATGACAAACCTGTTTTTCTGGGGAGTAAAATTGTATTTTTAAAGATAGATATATCTATGTTCATCCTTTCCCAAAGAGCAACTTGGATTGTCTTCAAAAATTGAATATCAAGCTCTCCTGTTCTTAATAAAGATAAAACTCTATCTTTCCAAGAAGCATTATTGAGTCTCTGCGCTATCAAATATGGTGAAATCTTCTTAAGATATCTTGAAAGAAAATAATCTTGAAAGGAATAGTATGCAAATGACCATCTTTGAAATGATGTTTCTACAAGAATACCATTAACAAGTTCTATAGACTTCAAAACATCTTCAGCATCGGAAAGAGATTTTGTTCTTAAATATCGATAAATGAAATCAACCAAGCTGCTTTGTTCATAAAACATAAAATGCTTAAGTTCTTTAAATTGAGCATAAGCTATTTCGGAAAAAAGATTTTCTTTTTGTTCAGTATCAAGTAGTTTGTAAATATCACAACCCAAATTCCATTGATATATATTTTTTTCCTCGTTCCAGCGAGATAGCAAGAGCCTTATTGTCTCGCAATATAGTTTGTTTCTGCTGTCAGGTATATTTATTCCGTCAATAACAAGTAAACAAATCATGCTTAACTGTAAAGGATTTTTAGATAAATTTCTTAGCCGTGACGATTTCTCTAAACTGGCTTTTAATACTTGCAGTATTCACTTTGCTGTTCTTCAGAGATATTGTTGAATTGAGACCACTTAGAAAAGAAATGATTGACGGAATTATCATCAAAACCAATGATCTCAAGAGGTGAATATGTCGACTTTAATAATTGAGTTCGATATGTGAGAATAAATTTTGTTTTGTTATGTGATTCTGTAATTTCTCGAATACATCTATCTAATCTTTCTCTATAGTCTTGTCTTGGTATTTCATCAAGACCATCAATCATTATAATTAAAGCTGCTTTTGTTAATAGATGTCCTAGTATAGTTTGTTTACATTTTTCCTTCAATCTATAAATTTCATTTTCAGCATCATTTTCATCATCATATATTTCCTCCTCTTTATATCTCTCTTCAGTAGTTTCTTCTTCCCCATTTTCTGTAGTTGACATTCCCTCTTCGCGCATTTGATTCACTCTACTTTGCTTGTCTTTTATAGCTTTATATATCTCCCAAAATTCCAGAAAATTACTGTTAGAAAGACCTATCTTCTTTGCGATTGAGGAATAGAAATATTTTGTTTTCTTGAATTTCACTTCTTTTGATTCAAAAAAAATGACTATTTTATCTTGAAATACTTTTTCTTTACACCATGACAAGCATAAGTATTTTATAAATGTACTTTTGCCAGAACCTGGTTTCCCAATTATTTCTAGCCGTTCTCGCTCTAATAAATAATCTTGAATTTTTTGATATCCATCTTCTGTATCAATTAATTTATGACGGCTTCTTTCCCTTGATTTTTTGAATTTTTCACGAGAAGTTGAATGAAAAAAGTTTTCGGGGCGATCAACTGTATATGCAGGAATAAATAGTTCATCTAAATCAACGTATACACCACTAAGTAAACGTACTTTTGAATATTCTATTTTATATTTACGTTGGCAATACTGCTTTATCTTAACGACTGACTCTTGAAATTGCTTAATGTCGTTAGATTCAGCGACAGAGTTTTTGGCAATACTTGTGAATATTAAATCCGAGCGAGAATCTTCTTGATCAGTCTTGATGACGTTACGCCAATTTAAGTCAAGTACTTTGCAAAACGCTTTAAAAACATTTGTATCTATCCCTTTTGTTCGTCTGTTATATAAAAATGCTTTCCATGCTCCTGCGGAAACCCCATCCGCAAAAAACTCAGGGTTCTCATTCCAAGTTGGATCCACAATCTTACTGGTCTCAATTAACCAGCGAGGATCCTCTACTTTCCATCCCTTTTCATTTCGAGCTTTTCTAATCAGCTCCTTTCCTTCTTCTGATGCTTTGAGGTAAGGCACTAATCAATAAATGAGACTTATCAAGATCGATTTTTGATCGATCATAACCTGATCTTGAGTAGAAATTTTTACGCAGGCACTCTGGAGATGTAAACCAAGGATGTCAAGCCGAACATTTCATGAAAGTTACTCAATTAACATTTCTCCCAAAGCTACCAACCAACTCTCCAGCTTCTTATTCTCGCTGCAAATCGAAAGAGCAATACATTATCAAACTGCAAGTTCCAACAAAACGGGCTGCTGCCATGATTGACGTTTCTCGTTCAACCCTCTGCAATGCCAAACGTTCAGGGAAGCATATTTACCGCAAAGACGATATGGAAGCCCGTTATGTTGGCAAAGACAAAAACGGCTTTTTATGGGCAATTTCTCAGTACCGCTAATCTCTTTTCGTACTTGCTCATCTATAAACACAAGGACAAACTATGTATGCTCTAAACCATCCCGAAACAGTTGCCGACCTTACCCACAACATCAACTTGCATAGTGGCGAAGTCTATAACGATTACGAAGCCTTTATTCTTGAGCTTGTGGAAATGTTGCTAGGCGATCATTATCGATGTTGGGGACAAATTCCATTGGGGGTTATCTGCGCCCGTCCCCATGATGTCTATTTACCCGAAAAACTTTTCAAATTTAGGGCAAACTCCAGAGTTGATATTGCCCTCTTGGAGAAAGGTATTGGCGTTAGTCGCAAAGCTAAACTCGTTATCGAATGTCAATCCTACTGGCATGACAACCACGAAGCCCAGACCCGCGATCGCCTAAAAGCCGAATTACTCCAATCCGCAGGTGTTCCTCTCATTTATGTGCGTCGAGTCAATACAGATAGTCGTTTCTATCGCTTTTTTACACCCGATCAAAGTCAGGAAGTGCTTTACAACATCATCACCCAAACTGAAAAAAGGCAGTTACGTGACTTCCTAAACCAATTTCTCTAAAGCTGATTAAGCCCTGACTGATCCGGACAGTTGGAGCTTGAAGTTCAATGAAAATCAATAGTCATAACCTTTCTATTCAGGTAAGAAATCGAGATCTGAAGTTTCGGCGGTCACAGTTTCATTGACTTTAGAGGAGATGGCTTATGCCGCTGCGACTGTTTCCAAAGCCCCTCGCATCATGCCAAACCATTCAATGAGACTATCCAGTTGTTGTTGAGGCTTCATTACACCTAAACCACGTACCGTCACCTTTTTCGAGGTATAAACAAACCGCGAATGGAGATGTTTGGGTAGCTTTTCTTCGAGGAGTTTCCATGCGGGTTCTTCCATCGGTGTTTCTAGCAAAATATTTTGTTTGCCTTCGGGTTTAATGCGAGAAAAACCAAGGGATTTAGCGATATTTTTCAACTCGATTACCTGCAATAACTGCTCTACAGAGGCCGGTAGTTTGCCATAACGTTCTGCCCATTCCGCAGCAATTTGCATCCGTTCTGGCTTTGAGCTGGCTTTTGTAATTAGGCGATAGGCATCGAGTTTTTGGTCGGGATCGGTGATGTAGTTACCGGGGATAAAGGCGGTAAGTTTCAGGTCTACCTGACAGTCATCAACCTGCGGGATTTCTTGACCGCGAATTTCGCTAATACATTCCTGCAACATATCCATATAAAGGTCAAAGCCGATCGCCTCCATTTGACCGGACTGTTCTGCGCCGAGAAGATTGCCGACACCTCGGATTTCCATGTCGCGCATTGCCAACTGATAACCGGAACCTAGCTGACTAAATTCCTGTAAGGCTCGTAATCGTTTCCGGGCTTTTTCTGTAAGTTCACCTTTACTGGGGTAGAGCAACCAAGCATGAGCCTGAATGCCTGATCGCCCGACCCGTCCTCTGAGTTGATAAAGCTGAGATAAGCCGAATTTCTGGGAATCTTCGACAATAATCGTATTCACACGGGGAATGTCTAGGCCAGATTCGACGATGGTTGTGCAGAGTAAGATATCCGCCTCACCATTACTAAAAGTGAGCATGGTTGCTTCGAGATCAG
>CAZXBK010000013.1:9146-38289 GCA_964638765.1 uncultured Synechococcus sp.
ATGGGCGATCGCCACGCGAGCAGAGGGGAGCATTTCGCGCAGTTGAGCTGCAATTTCTTCGATGCCTTCGACGCGGGGAACGACATAAAAGATTTGACCACCCCGATCTAGTTCATTGCGGATAGCCGTACGAATCACTTCGGGTTGGTAGCGAGATACATGGGTTTGAATGGGACGGCGGGATGGTGGCGGCGTCGTAATTAAACTCATTTCCCGAATGCCGGAAAGGGACATATAAAGCGTCCGGGGAATCGGTGTTGCGGAAAGAGTTAGGACATCGACTTTAGTTTTGAAAGCTTTAATTTTTTCCTTTTGATTTACACCAAAGCGTTGCTCTTCATCGACCACCAACATACCTAAGTCTTTGAATTTAACTTCTTTTCCTAATAGCTTTTGTGTGCCGACAACGATGTCTAATTCACCACTTTTGAGGCGCTCCATAATCTCTTTTTGTTCAGAGGCTGTGCGGAAACGATTGAGCAGGCCAATATTGATCGGATAAGGAGAAAATCTTTCTTTTAGGGTGTGATAGTGCTGCTGCGTCAGAATAGTTGTGGGAGCCAATAAAGCAACCTGTTTATGGCCGCTGGTTACCACTTTGAAAATGGCGCGGATCGCAACTTCTGTCTTGCCAAAACCCACATCGCCACAGACTAAACGATCCATTGGGCGATCGCTCTCTAGATCCATTTTGATATCTTGGACTGCTTTGAGCTGATCGGGCGTTGCTTGGTAGGGAAAAGAATCTTCCATTTCCTGTTGCCACGGAGCATCAGGCGGATAAACTGTCCCCTGCATTTCGGCACGCTGAGCGTAGATTTTGAGCAAATCAACGGCTAACTTTTTGACAGATTTACGGACTTTATTTTTCGTTTTCTGCCATGCTTTGCCACCCATTTTATTAAGTTGGGGGCGACCTTTCGCTGTTTTGCGATAGCGGGACAAAGTATCCAGAGAATCTGCCGGAATGCGCAGCAAACCATCGGCATATTTGATCGCCAAATATTCACGGGATTGGAGGGTTTCCATTTTCAGAAAACGACCTACACCATGACTTTTATGCACCACATAATCACCGGGACGTAACTTGTTTACATCAACGGTTTTAGACGCTGCCCGGCGACGTTTGCGGATATAGCCAAAGCTGGTGAGCGCATGTTGGCCAAAAAATTCCCGGTCAGTAACAATGGCAATGCGATAGGTCGGTAAGATAAATCCTTCTAGTTCCGCTTGACCTTTATATTTGAGGGCGATCGCCGTGCCTTGGATTTGGTGTTTATCGATTGCCGGAAAATCCTTGGGATTAGGGATAAACTGCGATGCACAATCATGTTCTTGGAGAAGAGAAACGGAGCGAGAAGGTTGCGCTGAAACCAGCCAAGTATTGTATTTATCGAGAGTAATCGAACTGTAAATTTCCCGTTTACCGCGAATGATTTCCGCCAACTTGCCGAACTGGTGAGGGGTTATCGGCAAAGGACGACTGGACAAGTTAATCGCCTTATCAGTGGCATCATCTAACTCCGATAGAATTACCCGATGAAATTGATCGTTAAGTAAGTCAAAGGATTCTTGGGTCGTGCGATGGATCTTTGGCAGGGTCTGTTCGCCATTGATCAGCTTCCATTGGGCATCAATGGTCTCAAAGGTTTTATCGCCGTGGGCAACACATTGATCCAGCTCATCGATCGCCACCAGGGTATCTTCAGGCAAATAATCTAATAGCGACGCCACTTCCTCAAAGGCCACTCCAAGAAACCGCTGCATACCCTCTGGATAAATCCCTTCTCCCCATTGCTCTAATTCTTCGTCGGTAAGATTTAGGGAAGTCGGATCGGCGATCGCCTGACCAATTAAAGGACTAAATTTTGTGGGCGTTAAATTGAGAATTTCTAGTTTGTCGAGGGAACGTTGGGTTGCTGGGTCGAACTCACGAATACTTTCTAGTTCATCACCAAAGAAATCCAAACGCACAGGCAATTCTGCCGACACCGGAAAAATATCAACAATATCGCCGCGCCGCGTCCATTGACCTTCCATCTCTACAAGGGTTGTCCGTTCATAACCCAAGCGCTCTAGGGTTGATGCAATATCTTTGCTATCCGTTTCATCGCCCTTTTGCAACGTTAGGCAATACTCCTGAAATACCGACTGGGGTGGCAAGTGGGGTTGTAAAGCTTTCTCCGTCGCCACAATCGCTATCTTTTTTTTAAGATCTGCTGTCTGGTGACCGATAACTGAGAGACCCTGCATCTGTCCCCACACCATCTCCGACTCCGTATCAAAAGCCTCGTAGGGCGAAGCCTCAGAAGTGGGATAAAACAGCACTTGACCCCAACCCATTGCCTCCAGTTGAGCCGCCCAACGACCTGCTTCCTCCAAGGTTGCACAGACCACCAAAAGATTTTTTTCCTGCACTTGGGCGATCGCCGAACTGACCAAACCCTTCGGCAAACGAGGTAAACCACTAAGGTGAATTTGCTGGCGTTTTTTCAGCTTTTCATTAAATTCTGCTGTGAGGGGAGAGCGGCTGAGGTAACGGACAACAGAATCAAAAGTCATGGGTGCAAAATCGATGGCAACAGGAATAGGCAGATTAATAACTTAATACAACCCACTGCATAGCGTCATTAACCTGAGATCCACACAGCCTATTCTTACAAATTTCTTGGCGATCGCCCGACGACTCAAAGAAACAACTAAATTTAAGACAAGGTCTTAACGGGAGAGACAGGCACCTTGCAACCTAATGAAATTCAGCAGTTGGCACAACAGGGAAATCCGCAGGCGATCGCCGAAGTCTTGAAAGCAAAATTCAAACCTTTCGGCATTCGGGTAATGGTCAAGCTCCTAGAAGGTAAGCACATCAACATTGTGTTTGAAGGGATGGCCACACCGGATCAATCTGTCGTTCAAAAAGCATTGCAACCACTACAGCAACACTGGCAAAAACATCTCTCCATTAACATCACGGCCGTTGGTCGCCGATTTGGAGAAATAGCACCCGACTGGCAATGGGCGATCGCCACAGGCTTACTTTCCCCCGCCGAACGCCAACAAACCCAAAATAATGTGGCTCAAATACAACAGGACAACTTGGCGAAGCAACACCGCTCAGAGTTAGCGAAACAGTTGCAAAATATCCTCAAGCCCTACCTCTGGCATAGCCAAGTCACTCAGCTAAATCACGCTTTAGTCATTAAACTCAATGTCATTGAAGATGTTGATCGCAACCATTGCCGCCAAGTTATTCAAAAAGCGATTCAGTCGATTAAGGCTCGCGACATTCGTAAAATTTATCTCAACGTTTATCACCGCAGAAAAAAGCGTTATCTCTGGAAAGAAGTCCTAAATCCCGATACCCTAACGCCAACAAATCTATCCTCGGCTAATTCAGCTGAAAAACGACGGCGATCGCCAACGCCAGAAACAATTCAGGCCTTATTAATCGGCTTTGGATTAAGCCTAGTTATCTATACGATTCCCCTCAGCCGTTTCGTGCTCAATGCCTTTTTGACCTTCGTCCACGAACTAGGCCATGCTGCTGCATTTTGGGTATTTGGCTATCCCGCTGTGCCCAGCTTCGATTTTATTTTTGGCGGTGGCATTACCCTTGCCCTAAACCAAGTCCCAATTTTGGCGATCGCCGTCTATGGCTTATTAGGCTACGTGGCCTTTCTCTATCGTCGAAATCGCAACACCCTCATCGTTTTATGTAGCATTGCCTTTGTCCATTTACTTTGTCTATTTAGTCCGTGGCATGAAGCAATCATCATCGCAATGGGACATATCGCCGAACTCCTTACAATTTTTATCTGCGGTTATTTCGCCCTCGGCAAATATTTCTGTTACGTTGGCGGCGAACAAACGATATATGCAATGTTGGCAGGCTTTAGCTTTCTCGAAACCTGCTCTTTCTTCGGACGGCTGATTTTCAGTGACAGCTTTCGTATTATTTACCGAGCCGGCAAAGGTGGTCTACTCGATAATGATTTAGTACGACTCGCCAATAACCATTTGCCCTTCGGTCTAGAAGGTATCTCACTGATGTTTCTTGCCACGACCATCATCATGCCGATCGCCACGTGGTGTGCCTTCTATTACGAACCAGTGTGGATCATCAAATTCTATCGACTCTGCCAACGCTCGCCAGAATCAAATTTCTAAATTCTTCTGAAGGCGTTAAGGCAACACACCAAGCCATACACACAAAGAGTAAAATTCTAATTCTGATGTTGCTCGAGAAATTCTTGTTCTGTAGCGAAAATTTTAAAAATACGATCCATATTTGTCAGCTCAAACAACATCTCAATCTGTTGATTTACATTGCAGAGATATAATTTCCCGTCGTGGGCTCGCACAGTCTTGAGGAGTAATACTAAAGAACCCAGACCAGCACTGTCCATAAAGGTAATGCCAGAAAAATTTAGAAGAATATGTTTTTTGCCCTCGTCGGTCAAACTTTTGAGCACATCGTCTCGAAATTCTAGAACCTTAATATTGTCAAAGATTCCAGTCGGGTGAAACGTTTTAAGTTGATCCATAATGTCGCGGAGTCAAAAAATTAACCGAGGGGGTCTAAATATTGACGTTTAAATTCTTCTTGATCCGAAAAAATATCAAAAATCTGATCCATACTCGTCAACTCAAACAGCATTTGTAGCTGATGGTTTAGGGAACAGAGGTAGAGCTGAGAGCCTGCATTTCGCACTTCTTTACGGGCGAGTACCAACGCACCTAGACCAGAGCTATCCATGAAGGTTACTTGGCTGAAGTCTACCAACACCATTGATGCTTGTTTGGCTCCTTCGATAATTTGGCGACGAAAGCTGACTGCTTTGTTGTTGTCCAAAATATCGGCTGGTCGAACTACAGTGACATTCGGAGACATAAAGTGCTAGGTAAATTTGGATGCGCTAACTTTTTAACGATACCAAAACTTGGGCAAGTCGGAACGGTGCAATGGGACAAAAAATCTTAATTTTAGGCGGTACTGGTCAGATTGGTCAGCAGGTAGCAGCAGATTTGCTAGGGCAGGGGTCTTGTCATCTTACGATTACAGGACGACGAGAGGGTTCTAGTCTTTCTCTACTTGCTAGGGAAAATGTGAACTTTTTACAACTCGATCTCGATTGGCAGGATAAATTGCGGCAGGCGATCGCCGATCATGATTTAGTAATCCATTGTGCGGGGCCATTTCATCGGCGGGATGGACGGGTCTTAAAGGCTTGTATTGCGGAGAAAACAGATTATCTCGATGTGAGTGATCACCGTTGTCTCTACGAAAAAATCAAACCTCTTCAAGATGAGGCGGCAGCGGCAGGCATTACGGCAATTTGCAACGCTGGTGTATTCCCAGGCATTTCCAATAGTATGGTGCGCCTCGGTGTCGAGCAATTGGATCAGCCTGAAACAATAGAGCTGTACTACGGTGTGGCAGGTTCTGGTGGAGCTGGAGAAACAGTGATGACCACAACTTTTCTCGGGCTATTAGAGCCGTTTTCTGTGTGGCAAGACGGGCAATGGGTGAGCAAACAACCCTATTCAGAGCCGGAAAAGATCGAGTTCGCTGCGCCGATTAATAAAGCGACCGTGTATTGGTTTGATGTGGCGGAAACGTTTACATTTCAGGAGTCTTTCCCGGTAAAAACGGTGATTACAAAGTTTGGCTCGATTCCCCACATTTACAATCAGCTCACCCGCGCGATGACTTTACTTCCCGGCGGCATACTTAAAAATGACCGTGTCATTAAAGGTTTGTCGAAAATTAGCTACGGCATGACCCAAGTGAGCGATCGCCTAACAGGTGTGGGAGTAGCAATGCGTGCAATCATTACCGGGACAAAGAATGACCAACCTACGCAAGTAACCGTCGATTTTGTCCACGAACATACGGCGATCGCCGCCGGACAAGGTGTTGGTTTAGTTGCAGAATTACTATTGGCAAAAAAACTAGAGAAAAAAGGCCTGTACCCCGTTGAGCAAATTATCCCCAGCGATTTGTTTGTAGAGCTAGCACAAAAACGTTTTCTTCAAATTATAATTGAGCAAAATAACTGTCGTACTTTTCAATAACGATTAATTTTCGGTTACCAAATGAGTTTCATGGCGGTTGCTACGTAGATTTAATAACTTATTTAAGCACCTTTCACTCTTCAAGTGCTTTTTCCTAATAAGGAAATCAACAACCTCTGGAGTTAATTTGAAATAACTGTAAAAATATTCAAAGTTTAAATTAATGACTTGACTATATCTTGTACTGTTGGATGAAGAATAGAAGTAATTATGTAATTCAAGCATTCTTCGTCTAAGGACGATATCCGAGTACGCAATGTGGAATTAGATTTTTTGAGATATTTCCAAAATTTGAATGCCACGTAGTCATCGTCATCAGTATACTGAGCAGGAAGTTCTTCGATAAATTTTTGAATTTCTAAAATAATATGATTAACTTCAGAACTTTCTATAGCTTTAACTATCTTGTAATTGCCAGAGATAAGAGCGCCTTCTTTTATATTACTGTCTGACATATTTCCTACACCAAAATTTCCTGACATTTGAGTTTCTTCAGGATTGAAATTATTTTCAATGTTTATCGGCGCGTTACCACTAGATAACAATTTGGTGATTTCTTCTAAACCAGAATTTTGTAATCGATAAATTTCAAGCTTTTCGTCTCTCGCTTGAAGCTGCCTCTTGTAAAAACTTTCCAGTCGAATAAGTTCAGCCTCATAACGGTTGTAAAAGGCTTTTTCTACAATCTCTTTCATGACATTAGAAGGAGAATTTAGCTTAATGACAAAAGAGTTATCCGTGACTTTCTCAATAGAACGTACAGAAAGCTCTTGAAATTCTCGCTCCAACTTCATATCCTCAAACGAGTGTAAAAATGCTTTCCAATTAACCCCATCACTAAAAATAAGATCAATAGTATCGAAACTTCTTTGCATAAAGTCAGAGAAATCGCCTGTAGAAAAATTCCGACTAATATCAGATGGTCGACGGTCCATAAACCCACCTTCATTGTCAACTTTCAGAAAGATGAAATCACACTCTACTCCACTAAAATATGTTTGGCTATTAATATGCCAATCTTCAATACAAGAGCCGGTTAAAATAGTATTCTCAAAGCTTGTTCCTAAAGCTGAAACAAAACATAGTTTGCAAGAGGTCAAATTAGAGCCAAAGAAAACTGCTTTTCGTAAATTAGCCTCAGAAAAGTCTGCCTCTACACAAACAGTGTCCCGAAGGTTCGCATTTTCTAACCTCGCACCTTTCAGTATTGCTTTTTTGAAGTTTGATCCCTCAAGATTAGCATTCTCGAAATTAACTTCTTTTAAATTTGCATTCTCAAGATTAGAGCTTTGAATATTAATATTCTTTAGGTTGATTCTCTGTAAATTAGAGCCAGACAAATCTACTTGAGTCAATTCCACATCATCAAAATCAACATTGGTGAGATCAATATCGCAAAATTTACTTCCAAAAAGACAAGCTTTAGAAAGATTAATTCCTCCTAACAAAGATCTAGAGCAATCAGCCCAAGTTAGATCCGCTTCTGTAAAATCAGTGTCTTCTAAACAAGCTTGCAATAGGCTAGCTTCACGCAAATTTGCATTTTTAAAGATTGCTTTTTTCAAGTTTGCGTAGTTAAAATTGGAACCTCTTAAATTAGAACCGGAAAAAACAATATTTTTAAGATCAGTGTGTGAAAAATCAACACCTTCAAGATCAACTTCTTGAAAATTTATTTTTTTAAACTGAATATTCACGAGTTTAGACTTCCTAAATTGAGAGTCTAGTAAAATCATTTGATCCATGTAAGCTTGAGAAAACTCAGAATTGATTAGTTTTGCATGAGATAAATCAACTTTTGAGAAATGAGTTTTAAGAAAAAATGCGTTACTCATATTAGCTTGAGTAAGATTAACATCTAAAATTTCAGCATTATTGAAAATTGCTCCTTGTAAATCAGAGTAGCTTAAGTCTGACTGACTGATTTTTGCATCAGATAAATCAGCCCTAGCCAATTCAATTTGAGACATATTTGTTGAGATAATCTCTGAATAACATAAATTAGCTTCAGACAAATTTGCCCCCATCAAACTTGATTGTGAAATCTGTAGATTTGTAAGAATTGCGTTCTCAAGATTAACCCCACTTAATTTGGAATTTTTGAATTCGGCTCCATCTAAATTTGCAGATTGCAAGTTAGCGGACAAATTTCCACTCTGCTTCTCAAGAGAGAAAATGGTTTTTCTAAAAATAGAGCTCTTTAAATTTGCTGCAGTTAAATCTGCACCTAAAAAGCTAGATTCACTCAAATCTGAATGTTGTAAATTCGCTTCTTTTAATATGCTTTTGTCAAATATTACTCTTCTAAGATTCATTTCACTAAAATCACAGCCTGAAAAATCTGTTTCAGAGAAATCAGCAGAATCCAAATCTGCTTTGTCAAAATTTACATCTTCAAAACTTTGTACTTTAAAGTTAACTTTTCTAAGATTAGCAAATTGAAAAACAACTCTTACAATTTTAGATTTTTGAAATATTGCATTTGACAAGTTTGCATGCGTAAAATCTACTTCTAAGAGAGTAGAATAAGAGAAATTTACAGCAGACAAATTCGCATTTCTAAAATTCACTTTGTAAAAGCTTGTTTTTGAAAGATTTGCATTAGAAAAATCCGAGTTGTTAAACTCAACATTTTCAAAACTTGTACCTGATAAATTAACCTCTGAAAAGCTCGCATTAATTAAATTTGCACCCGAAAGGTTTGTATTTTCAAGATTTGCATTTTTAAGATTTGCATTTTCCAAATTGCTTTCTAGTAAATTGGCACCACTTAGATTAGCTCCACTTAGATTAGCTCCACTTAGATTAGCTCCACTTAGATTGGCTTCCTTGAGATTGGCTTTAGATAGACTAGAACCTTCGAAATTAGATGAGTAGAAATTAGTGGATTTTAAATTTGCACTAGAGAAATTTGTTCGGCTCAAATTTGCACTGATCACATGAGCTCTTTCAAGATTTGCTTCTATAAAGCTAGCTCCTCTACAGTCAGATTTCGATATATGTGATTGTGACAAGTCAGTTCTATTAAAATCCACTTCATAAAGCAAAGTTTCGTAGAGATTAATTCGTTTCAAGTCAGCGCAACTTAAGTCTACAAAAACTCGGCTATTTTGCTTTCTCCACTTATTCCAGTTTCTAGTATTAGACTGTATTAAAGATACCTGCTTTTTGATTGCCATAATTCACCTTAAAGCTAGTTTTAAAATAAACAACATTATTTCGACCTACCACCAAGACTTGCGACTCAAAAAACAGGATAGCTGTTACAACTCAAATACAATGTTACTTTACAATCCAAAGCAACGGTGTATTTTAACAAACTTTCTTCTGCCAAGAACGACATTCTAACGCTTAAGTTTGACATTCAAATATTAATGTACTCTTACAAGATACAACTAGGTGTTACTTACAAAATCACAAGTAAAATTGGCGAAGATAAATTAGAAGCTCAGGATAAAACTTCTGAAAAGTCTCATCGACTAAATGATATTGAGTTTCGAGTAGAGAAATCGCCCCAAGCATCGGTGCAAACTTCGGACGGCGCGCCACAATACGACGCATGGAAAACTCCACACCCTCTAGCTCAGCATAGCGATGTAATAATTTGCTCTGTTGCATACTAAAAATCATGCTGGCGGCTCCGGTCGGTAACCTATCCGATACCTGTAATATTTTTTCCAGACGAGATTCAATAAAATCACTGCGAGAATTGGCGTGATGCCATTGCTCCCAAGATCGAGACAAACAATAGTCAAACACAAGGTCTAGAATTACCGCAGAGAAGCGCCGCAGTTCACCAGGAAAGAGTTGGCGTGCTTCTAAAACAACAGGGTGAGAGTCAGTAAAGGCATCAATTTTCTTGTGGAATTCGATACCTGCACGATATTCAGGACAATTCGATTTGCGACAAAAATCAGCCACCAAATTCCCGGCAGCAGCTACTGGGGAGAGGCGATCGCCCGCATGTAAATGTGCAAGTAAATTCATGGCGTAATTCTTTTCCCACAGATTCAGACTATCCTTCAGTTTGTCTCGCTTCTCATACTGAGGTGACAAGTCCTGGATATATATTTATATTTTCCCGCCAATGTGTGGGCGATCGCCCAGCCCTTTACAATGAGCCACTAAGCCCGTGTTGATTTTGGCGACCCATGAAATCGAAATTTTCTTTTGCCACACCCTACCTATTTTTGTTGCCAGCTCTAGGAATTCTGGGATTAACTGTCGCTTTTCCCGCTGTGCAGGCATTTTATCTGAGCTTCACTGAATACCAATATGATTTAACCCAAACACCTCAATGGGTCGGCTTTAAAAATTTCTCGATTTTATTTAAAGACCAGCTATTCTGGAAAACCCTCGGCAACACCGTTCTCTATCTCATCGGCGTTGTGCCTTTACTCGTTAGTTTGTCATTAGGGTTGGCGATCGCCGTTAATCAAAAAATTCGCGGTATCACATGGTTTCGCGCCGCCTATTACACCCCAGTCATTGTGTCGTTAGTCGTCGCAGGTATCGCTTGGAAAGCCCTCTACGCTTCCAATGGATTCCTCAACCAGCTCATTAAACAGTTCGGTTTAGGAGATGGCATTCCGTGGCTCACCGATCCTAAATTAGCCATTTGGAGCGTGATGCTCGTAACCATTTGGAAGGGCTTGGGCTATTACATGGTGATTTATTTGGCAGGCTTACAAGGCATTTCACCAGAACTCTACGAAGCTGCATCCCTCGACGGTTCTGACGGCTGGCGCAAACATCTCGATATCACTGTGCCGCTCATGCGTCCTTACATTTTGTTGGTATCGGTTATCTCTGCAATCTCTGCCACAAAGGTCTTTGAGGAAATCTTTGTCATGACCCAAGGCGGCCCTTTAAATTCATCAAAAACTGTTGTTTATTACCTCTACGAACAAGCCTTTCAAAATTTAGAGATTAGTTATGCTTGTACCATCGGACTCGTGTTGTTCTTAATTATTTTTGTTCTATCCATTTTCAATCTCTATCTCTCCCGTCAAACTAATCAACCGTTGTAAATATCGCCAGAAAAGCTATGGAAACGATCACAATTCAAGTTGATGCCAAAGTAGCAGAAGCCTATCAGCAGGCTGCAACACAGCAACAACAAAATATTTCTCTCATATTTAATTTGATCGCCAAAGAATTACTGCAACCCACACCATTTCGAGAGCTAGTACAAGATATTAGAGCTGAAGCTGCTAGTAATGGCTTAACAGAAGATGTTCTTGCATAACTTCTCGCCGCTGATGAGTAAACTCCGCATTGTTCTGGATACCAATATTTTGATCAGTGGGCTGTTACTTTCTTCTGCTAAGCCACAACAAGTTTTTGATATTGTTACTGAGCATCACATTCTACTGATGTCAGAAGCTGTATTGTCTGAAATTCTACAGACATTTACTCGCCCGAAGTTTGATCGATATCTTTCCCTAGAAAAGCAACTAGCATTCGTGACCGGTCTACAACGTAAAGCAGCCACCATTACAATTCAAGAGCTTGTGGATGCCTACCGAAATCCTAAAGATGACGTGAGTGCTGAATAAAACCTTTATTCAAAACTTGACGTTAAGTTATTTAAATAAACTCGCTAATACAGATTTCCAATTTAAGCTAGTGCGTGTCATCAAATAGGGATGTGAACAGGAAAAAGCTTAGGATTGAGTCGAGAATCAAGCAAATTACTGTGTGATATGACTAGTCGCCGTTATGCCCTCAGAGATGACCAATGGGAGAGAATCAAAGATTTCTTGCCCGGTAGAAAAGGCTCTGTGGGACGGACAGCAAAGAACAACCGTTTATTCGTTGAAGCCATTCTCTATCGATATCGTGCAGGCATCCCTTGGCGTGATTTACCTGAAAGATTCGGTGATTTCCGAGTAGTGCATACTCGGTTTACTCGTTGGAGCCGTCAAGGTGTGTGGGAGGAAATATTCCAAGTCCTAGCTCAAGATGCAGACAATGAATATGCCATGATTGATTCCACCATTATCAGAGCTTATCAACATAGTGCTGGCGCTCAAAAAAACAGGGGATAACCAAGCTATTGGTCGCAGTCGAGGAGGCTTGAGTACAAAAATTCATGTCACTTGTGACGCGTTAGGAAACCCGACAGGATTTTACTTAACGGCAGGTCAAGCTCATGATTTGGATGGTGCGGACGCATTATTGCCAGAGATAACAGCAGGAGCACTATTGGCAGACAGAGCCTATGATGCCGATAAAAGAGTGCGACAAATCTTGTCAAAAGATGATTGTGAAGCTGTAATTCCTTCCACAAGAAGGCGAACAGTCCCTTATGACTATGACCGAGAACTTTATAAGGCTCGACATCTCATCGAGAACTTCTTTGCCAAACTGAAGCAATATCGAGGCATTGCCACTCGCTATGACAAAACTAGTCAGAACTTTTTGGGCGCGATTTATTTGGCAGCTTCCGTCATCTGGCTTAATTGATGACACACCCTAGTTTTTCCACAAGCTTTAACATTTAAAGCAAGCCGCGATAGCGAATAAAGATCAAGATTGCCGCCCAAGAACCAAGGGCTACTTTAACTGCTACGAGAAAATTGAGGATCGTGATCCAGCCGCCACTAAATAAAGTGCCAAATTCACCGTAGGGAAGCTGAATACCGATTAGGGATAAACAAGCCAACATGAAAAAGATGAGGACTGAAACTTTTTCGAGAATGGCAGCGTTCCACTTTTTATAAATTGCATCCATCCATTGGGGCGAAGATACGATCGCCACCAAACCGATCGCCGTACCGCCGGCAACACCCGCTGCAAAACCGCCGCCAGGACTGAGGTGTCCCCTAATTGCCAACTCAATACCAATAAGTGCCGCAATAGTTGCACCTAGACGTGCCAAGACAATCGACGGAGAGTCGGTAAATTGCTTTACTTCTTGGGAAGGGTGTTCATCAGAGAGCAAAAAGCGCACACCCATAATGGCTAGGGTAAATACCATTACCTCAAAGCCAGTATCGTAGAGACGATTCCGCAGAATGATGCCCGATACTGCATTGGGTACACCTGTTTCCGCCGCGACAACTTCGGCGATCGCCCCAATTTCACCTTCCATCGCAAAATTTGGGAAGACCAGCATTTTTACAAATAAGGCAATACCAAATGCAAGGTAGACCCACTTCATGACTGATTCTCCATAAGAGGTTGTGACGGCGGCACGACAACGGCAGTAGAGGGTTTAAGCTCCAACAGTTGTAGTTCGATCAACTCTGTTAACGATGAACTTTTAAAGATCTCGTACAGTCGAGGCACGCGAGTTTTAAATACATTAATTTGCTCACTGTCGTCAACCTGCAAGATACAGTGAACATCCTTCAATTCAAGAGCATGTTCGAGGGCTTGGGCATCTTCAAAGACTACCTGTTCTAGGCGCAAATTGTATTTGCCGAGCACCTGTTGAAGCACAGGATTAAGTTTTTGGGAGAGATTAACGGTATCGGTACAAACCGCCAGCACGCCCAACCGCATACTCATAGAAGACCGTACAGCGACGGCATACAGAGTAATCGACAGCATTGTACCGACTAGCGCTTCTGTGAGAGCGACATCCGCCGCGCCAAACATGGCATAGAGTAATGCGGCGATCGCCCCCAAAATACCCCGAATCACGAGGGCATAATAGGGATTTTTTTGGAAGACCAGTAGCCCAGACGTTAAGGGCAACAATAGGGCGATCGCGCCTATAAACCAGTCAAAATTAGATCCGCTCATTTGCGCCTCCCCGACTTGAACAATAAGCTAAAACGTAACCCAATACCGTATTCCAAATGGCGAGGGCAATAATTGCCAAAATGAGTAATGGCCATTCCCGAGGAATTTTCAGGAGTAGCCCCGCCATAATCGCCATCGACCCCAAGGTGTCCGACACCGACAAAGTATGGAGCTTAAATAAAACAGAGCGATCGCCGAGGAGGGGCACAGTACCCCAAAACCAAAAGATCACACCGAAAATAATGCAGCCATAGCTGAGCACATTAATCAAATTACTCATGACAAGTTCACCCGCCTCAAAACATGGGCTAGCAGCATTAGCGCCGCATTACCAACACACAAAATCAAGACACCGACCACACCAATCGTCCAGTCATCCCGTAGCACCGAAATAACCAAGATCATGACCGAGGTTTTACTGGAAATACTGGCGAAAGCAAGGAGCTTTTGCCAAATATCTTGGTCTTGGAGCGCCTCATAGATCGGTAGCAGTAAAGCCCCAATCATCGCGCCAACAATTAAATTCATTCAGGCTTCCTCCGTTGAACGCGGTGAACTTCATACCAACCATCTTCGTGATAGTGCAGCACAATTGTTTTTGGGGTAAAGGTAATCAGAAAAATATCGAGAAAAATGAGTCCCGGTGTACGATTGGGCTTAACCCGTTCCATCGCCACTACTTCGTAGAGATGAGGGCGGAAAATCATCTCAATGGCCTCAATATAGGCTTGGGGAATGGCAATAATAATTTCCCACAATACGTGCAACCAATCTTTAATTTGGGCTGAGTCAAAGCGTTTGCCGGGCATCAAAATCGCAATGATCACGCCGATGAGAATATTGGCGGCACTCAGGTCTGCGGTGAGCAGAAACCAGATCATTAAAATCAGAAAAATATCGAGAATGCCGATCATAGGGTCACCATCCAAAACAATCCGGTTAATACAACGCTCATGCCACCGATGAGCTGTTCGAACTCTTCAAATACACGGGGCAATTTGAGCTCAAGGCGTTTCATGATCAGCCAATACAACGCCCAACCAATGGCAATTTTAATGAGTGCCTTGGGGATATTAGAAAACTCGTAGGCCTCTAGGTAAAAGCCATTGGCCAAAACGACACAGCTCAACAGCCAGAGGATTGACCAACCAAAAGTTTGACTTTTTACTTTGAACTTGGTCGCGCCGTCGTGGGGAATGAAGAAGAATTTCGCGAAAGCTAATGCGGTGCCGACAGCGGCAATGTTTAAACCGATTTCCTGCCAAGGCTCAATATTTTTCAATAGCAATGCTTTGGAGCTAAATCCAACGAGTAACGGCATACCGACCATTGATAAACAGGCGATCGCCAAGGGAACCCAAAGTGTCGTAGAGATTGTGGTTTCGCGCAGTTCTTTAAATTTGCGAGTGGGCAATTGACCTGCCATCAAAAATAAAGAGGATTTCACAAGGCCATGGGAAAGCGCCGCTAAGCCAGCCACTGCGGGAGCCGAGAGCAATAATCCAAGTTTGGAAATGGTACTAAAGGCTAATAGACGTTTGGCATCGGTTTCGAGAATGGCAAAGCTAATGCCGAGAAGCGCCGTCGCTACCCCAAAAAATCTGAGCCAAGGGTCAAGATCTGCTACTAAAATGCCGCAGCGTAACAGGGGAAAGATACCGGCTTTGACCACCACACCGGACAACATAGCCGAGACAGGAGTTTCTGATTCGGAGTGGGTGAGGGGCAACCACAAGCCTGAAACGAACACACCACCTTTCGTGAGTAAGCCTAGAAAAATGAGGGCGATCGCCTCGTTGGGGGCTTCACCTAAACCATTAAAAGAAAAGGATTTCGTCGCCTGATACACCAGCACTGCGCCGATGAGATAAAACAGCATGGCGGTATTACTAAGGAATAAATACCGCAACCCAATCCAAATGGAACGGTCTGTCCGCTGGTAGGTCATCAGCAAAAACGCGGCAACGCTAATGGCCTCTAGGGCGACGTATAGACTGATCAAATCCGCGCAAATAAAGACGGCATTAAGCGCCCCTTGTAAAATGACGAGCTGGGTAAAGAAAAAGGCAGTTTTTGCACTCTTCCAGCAGTAGATCGTCACGGCGATCGCCACCGCAGCGTTGGTCAAAATGAAATAGCCACTTTGATCATCGACGAGTAAATCTATGCCATAGCTACCGAGGAGCTTAAGGCTGTAGGGTTCCGGCTGAAAAATTTGGATCAGACCGAAAACAAGCGAAGAAATTGCCACCAAAATCGCTAGATAGCGATCAAGTTTTGGTAGTAAATAGATGCTAAATCCCACCACAAAGGGAAAAATCACCCAACCAATCGTTAATTCATGCATGGCTGCTGTCCCTCCTTAATAAGCGATCGCCAAAATTTGTTCATGACCGACCATCCATACCAAACCCGTTAACACCAAACTCATGACACCGACGAGGTGTTCAAATCGCTCCACAACGCGGGGCAGTTTGATAGAAATCCGTTGGACAATCAGCCAGTAAGCCCCCCATCCTAGGGCGATGGTGATGAGTGCCTTGGGAAAATTGCTCAGTTTATAGGCATCTAGATAGAAGCCATTGGTAATCAATAAACCGCCAATAAGTACGGCGATCGCCGCCCAAAAGCCCCAATTGTTGGTAGAAAACGCCTTCCCTTTTAACTTGGGAGAATGGGGTAAAAAGAGAAATTTCGAAAAGGAAATAGCGGTTCCCACAGCGGCAAGGTTCATGCCAATCTCCTGCCAAGACTCAATATTTTTTAGGGTTAAGACTTTCGCGCTGTAGCCCGCCAGTAAGGGCATCCCCGAAATCGAAAGACTGGCGATCGCCAACGGAATCCAGAGATTTGTGGCAATGCCTGTTTTCTTTAGCTCCTTAAAATTGCGGGTGGGTAAATTGCCTGCCAGCAAAAAGAGCACTGATTTCACGAGGCCGTGGCTGAGGGCGTAAAAGCCACCCACCGCCGGAGCTGCCAGCACAAATCCCAACTGAGATACCGTGTGAAAGGCCAACATCCGTTTAGAATCCTTTTCAAATACCGCGTAGCTCACACCGAGTAATGCGGTTCCCATGCCAAAGAGCCGAACAATGGGATTGATGCTGTCCACGAGCAACGCAAATTGCATCAGCGGGAAAATACCAGCTTTGACCACCACACCGGATAACATTGCCGAGACGGGCGTTTCTGATTCAGAGTGGGTCAATGGCAACCACAAGCCTGAAACAAAAATGCCGCCTTTGGTCAATAGGCCGATAAAGAGCAGGGCGATCGCCTCGATGGGGGCATTCGCTAATCCAACATAAGCAAAGGAATTATTTGCCTGATATACCTGTACCGCGCCGATGAGGAAAAACAGCATCGCGGTATTGCTAACGAACAGATACCTAAGACCCACCCATACCGAGCGGTCAGTACGCTGGTAAATCATCAGCAAGAACGCCGAAACCCCGATCGCCTCCAGAGCCACGTACAAACTCATCAAATCCGCACAGATAAAGACAGCATTCACTGCACCGTGCAAAATAGTGATCTGCGTAAAAAAGAAGGCGCTCTTCGGGCTATTGAAGCAATACAAAATAATGGCGATCGCCACCAGTGCATTGGTCAAAATAAAATAGCCACTTTGGTCACTGACCTGGAGCGTTACCCCGAAGCTGTCGAGCAATTGCAAAGTGTAAGGTTCCGGCTGAAAAATCTGAACCGTCCCAAAACACAATGACGCAATCACCACAAACAGTGATAAGTAGCGGTCAATCTGCGGTAACAGATAGATACTAAAACCGATAACGAACGGCAATAAAACCCAAATGATCGTAATGTCGTGCATCATGGCGTGTGGATTTTTTCAATCTCCCTAGTCTCAAGAGTAGGATTGTCTCGCGACAACTTCATTACGCCCACAAGCATCAAAGCCTGAATCGAAAACCCGATCACGATCGCCGTCAAAATGACCGCTTGGGGCACTGGATCAGCGTAGGCGACATTGTCATGAGCCTCATCCACAATCGGCGCAAAAATACCGCCACGGGCAGCCACCAGAATGTAGTAGGCAATCACCCCAGTACTCATCACGTCCATCGCTAGGATTTTCATGATTAGATTTTTTTTGAAGATGATGCCAAAAAAGCCAATAAAGATGACACCAAAAACACAGGTTTCGAGAAAGGCCATAAACACAAAAAACGAAACTTAAATGGTTAGGAAGAAGACCCTCCCCAAAAAGGGGAGAGTACAAAGCGAGGAAGGTAAAACTTAAACCGAAAAAGGTTAAAACTTTTTAGACTAGAGTCTTTAGAAGATTATTCCACTAAAGCTAACGGCTTTTCTAGATCTGCGTCTGTGCCATCGACATCACCATCACCGGGATTATCCAAAACCATCTGGAGTAAAGGCGGTGCAATAAAAGTTGTCACAATGACCATCACGATAATTGCCGCTTCAAGGGGCTTATCAAGCACACCACTGGCAGAACCAATACCAGCAAAGACAAGACCGACTTCACCACGGGGAATCATACCGAAACCAACCGCAAGGCGATTAATACCGGGCTTACCGAAGACAGCCCAACCTGTAACGACCTTACCGACGATCGCCACGACAACGAGGAAGGCAGCGATAATTAGACCAGCGCGGTTCTCTTCAACGAAGGGATTGAGGACACCGAGGTCGGCTTTTGCACCAACAGTGACGAAGAAAATAGGTACAAGCAAGTCAGCGACAGGCATGACCAAACGATCCAGTTCTTTCCGTAAGTCTGTTTCATCAAGGACAAGACCCGCAGCAAAGGCACCGAGAATTGCTTCAAGGTGAATCGTATTGGCAATAATCGCCATAATGAGGGCGAAAGCACAGGCCGGAATTAGAAGAGCACCACGAGTTTGGAGTTTTGTGGCAATCGCTTCGAAACTTTTGTTGAAAAACTTACCAAGAAGAATGGAACCGAGAAGGAAAGTGGACGCGCCAACGATGAGGTAAACAACGTTGAGAAGATCGACTTCACCGGTTTTTGCAAGACTAGCAACAACGGCAAGGACGATAATACCGAGTACGTCGTCAATTACCGCTGCACCAACGATGATGGTGCCTTCAGTCGATTTCAGCTGACCCAAATCGGACAACACTTTCGAGGTAATACCAATACTGGTTGCGGTTAGAGCTGCGCCCGCAAAAATCGCAGGAATAATTGGCGCGTGGAACAGTGTCACCAGACCAACTGTACCGAGTAGAAAGGGTGCAACCACACCGACAATCGCAACAACAGCAGCTTGGGAGCCAACTTTTGTAAGTTCTCGTAGGTCTGACTCTAGACCAATCTCAAACAACAGAACGATAACGCCTAGTTCTGCCAAGACAGAAATGACTTCACTCTGGCTTTCGAAAATATGTTCAACGGCGATCGCATCGAGATTACCTAGCTTCTGAAGGAAGGTCATCATGAGCGAATCTGCTGCCAGAGCACCTGTCTCCGGGAAAACAATCAGATGTAGCGCCGAGATACCGACTAAAACACCACCGAGCAGCTCACCAAGAACAGGAGGTAAACCAACGCGTTTGGAGAGTTCGCCGCCAATTTTACTCATGGCGTAGATCACCACGATGGTCATCAAAACGCCTGTAAGGACGAAGGAACCATATTCTGATTCGGGGGTCGTGGCGAGGGTTAGACCGCTAAGAGACCGGAATCCATCAAAGTTGAGACTCATTAACTGGAGCAAGTCATGCCCAAAGTCGAGTTGTAAAGTCGGAAAAGCCATATTGTTTACAAAGTTTTTATGTCTATGGATTTAGTCAGACTGAGAAAGAGTGGCGATCGCCCCAGCCTCTCTAAGTAGAAAAAGAAAGGCGATCGCCAAAAGTTGAAAAAACGAGTGATTACACTGCAGGAGCAGCTTTATCAGAGAAGTCACCATCTGATGCCGTGCCAGATGTCACCTGCAAAGTTGCCTGTTTGAGAGCTTCTTCACGGGACATCAAACAACGCTCTGGCGAAACCTTACGGAACAGCTTGAGCTTCTCAAGGCGACGACGAGTTTGACCCGCAGCACCGACAAGAAAGACTTCGCGGCCTTTATCTACCGCCTCTTCAATGGCATTTTCTAAAGCCAAGGAAGCTGTCACACCCATATGGGGGACATCGGCGATATCAAAGACAATGGCATCACATTCTTGGATCGCATTATGTTCACGGGCGATCGCCTTAGCCACACCAAAAATCATGGGGCCACTCAGTTGGAAGAACAATACGCGACCATTAGCTTCATCGAGCCAGCGTTGCTCATCTTGAGTGAGATCCATCGCATCATCAGCATCAGAAATAGAACGCACACTCTCAGACTGGAGGCGACTCATCTTGTCGATAGTCAAGACATTGGCGATAAATAGACCAATACCAACTGCAACGATTAAGTCCACAAGGACAGTGAGTAAGATAACGCCATACATGATGAGCGCACCTTTCCAAGAAATCGTGTGGGCACGCTTGAGGAAATCCCAGTCAATAATGTCGATACCAACCTTGAGGGCAATACCGGCTAGCACTGCAAGGGGAATATTTGCTGCTAAACCAGAAGCACCAAGAATGACGACCAGGAGAATGAAAGCGCGACTCAAACCAGATAGGGCAGAACGACCACCACTTTGGATGTTGACGACCGTACCCATGGTTGCGCCTGCACCAGCAAGACCACCAAACAGACCAGACACAATGTTGCCAAGACCCTGACCGAGGAGCTCTTTATTAGAGTTGTGCTCAGTCCGGGTCAAACTATCGGCCACCATTGATGTAAGTAGGGCATCAATACAGCCCAACATGCCGAGCACCGCTGCATCGATCACCATGATTTGGAGATGTTCAGTAGAGAAGGTCGGCATTACAAGACTGGGGAAGCCGGCAGGAATCTCGCCAATACGACGAATCTGGTCAGCGCCGGGGAAAAGAGCGATAGAAGCAACTGTTCCCACAACTAAAGCAACAAGCTGGGGAGGAACGACTTTCTTAATCTTTTCTGGCATAAACCAAATAATTGCCACAGTGCCCGCCGCTAAAAGTGTTTCAGCCGGCTGAACATTGCCTAACAACTCAGGAATGGCCCTAAGGGTGCCGACAACGCCGCCACCGGGACTACCCTGTCCTAAAAAAGGTGCAATTTGCAGAATAACCAGAATAATACCGATACCCGACATGAAGCCTGAGATAACGGTATAGGGCATCATCGTGACGTAGCGACCGAGTTTTAGTAGTCCAAAAATAATCTGAAACACACCCGCCATCATCACAACGGTAAAGGCCATGGCGAGACCTTTCTCTGTGCCTTCTTGGGCAATAAAATTAGCGATGATTCCTGTGAGGACAACGGTCATTGGACCAGTTGGCTCGGAAATCAAAGTCGCAGTACCACCGAAGAGGGCTGCAAAGAAACCGACGAGGACGGCTCCCCACAAACCAGCAACGGGACCTGCACCCGAAGCAACACCGAAGGCAAGAGCCATCGGGAGGGCGATAATGGCAGCGGTTACACCACCAAACAAATCTCCCCGGATATTCCGAAAATGTATGTTGTTGGTTATCTGCATAAAACAGGCACCTTAAAGGACGTGGATAAAATGTGACAGGCTGCAAAACCTCGTTCTTCCAACTCCTCCAATAGGACTGAATCTATTGGGTTAATCGTTATTGAACTCTCGCTTATAGTCTTGAGCCTATGAAAAGTTGTTTTTCTATTGGTATATATCTAACCATACTCCGTGAAGTCTTGTCTCTATAGCAAGGCTGATTATTGGTAATAGATGCTAGAAGTTCAGCTTATGGTTTTGCGTGGTGAAAGCAAAGGATTTTAAAGGGGTATACGTAGGGGAGCCTTGCTAGCTAAGGCGATCGCCGAAATTGATGCAGATCAAAACGATTTGGTAATAAATGTGGCGAGCTGTGGCCTATCTAATTTGTGGGTCTCTACCATTAGAGAGATTTCGTTCATGGACTGCCGATGACTACTTTCGACTGGACACAATTACAAAATGGCTCTGATATTCGCGGTGTTGCCCTAGAAGGTGTTGCTGATGAACCAGTAAATCTCACGGCAGAGCGGGTGACCCTCCTTGGGAAAGCCTTTGGGACTTGGTTGGGTCAGCGGCTAGAAAAATCAACGGCACAGTTAACGGTGGCGGTCGGTCGGGATAGTCGTTTATCGGGTGAGGCTTTAAGTCAGGTCGTTACGGCTGGGTTAACCTCTCTGGGTGTACAGGTTTTTGATGTGGCGATCGCCTCTACCCCTGCCATGTTTATGAGCACGATTACGGAAGGTTTTGATTGTGACGGTGCGATTATGCTGACGGCAAGCCATTTACCGTTTAATCGCAACGGTCTGAAATTTTTCACAAAACAAGGGGGTTTGGATAAGCCCGATATTAAAGCCATCCTTGAACTTGCTGCCGCGAATCAATTTGAGGCGATCGCCACCGCAGGTAAAGTGACCGAGCGGGATTTAATGGCCGTTTATGCAGAGCAATTAGTCACAACAATTCGAGAGGGTGTTAATTCCCAGAGTAATTTTGAGCAGCCGCTAAAGGGATTAAAAATTGTTGTCGATGCAGGCAATGGTTCTGGTGGTTTTTACGTAGATCGGGTTTTGCAGCCCCTTGGCGCGGATACAACTGGCAGTCAATTTTTAGAGCCAGACGGGATGTTTCCTAACCACATTCCTAATCCAGAAAATAAGGTGGCAATGGCCGCCATTTCCGAGGCTGTCGTGGCAAACAATGCAGACTTTGGCATTATCTTCGACACGGACGTTGATCGGGGCGCCGCTGTGGATAGTGCTGGTAAAGAGCTAAACCGCAATCGTCTAATTGCCCTGATGGCAGTGATTGTCCAAAAAGAACATCCCGGTTCTACCATCGTGACGGACTCGATTACCTCTGACGGTTTGAGCAAATTTATTGAATCAGAGCTAGGCGGCGTTCACTGCCGTTATCGACGCGGTTACAAAAATGTGATTAACAAGGCGATCGCCCTCAATGAGACGGGAGAAGAAGCTTGGTTGGCCATTGAAACCTCTGGGCACGGTGCCATGAAAGAAAACCACTTCCTTGATGATGGTGCGTATCTAATCACAAAACTTTTAGTAGAAGTTGCCAAACTGCGAGAGCAAGGCAAAACCATTACTGATTTAATCGCTAATCTGCAAGAACCGGCGGAAAGCAAAGAATTTCGCTTTAAAATTACTGAGCCTGACTTTAAAGCCTACGGTTTGCAGGTTATTGAGCAATTGCAGAACTTTGCAGAACAACAAGAGAACTGGCAGATTGTGCCAAAAAACCATGAAGGTGTGCGGGTGTCTTGCCAATCAACCGATCAAGAAGGCTGGTTTCTGTTGCGTTTATCTCTGCACGACCCTGTGATGCCCTTAAATATCGAGTCCAACGTTAACGACGGCGTTGAGAAAATTAAGATTCAGTTACTAAACTTTTTACGGGATTGTAGAGATTTAGACTTAGGAAAATTTACTGGTTTGTAGAGATTATTGCCTGATTTTATTGTGGCGATCGCCAGTGTGTTTTTAGGCAAAATTACAATAAGGTATCATGCTAGAAATGTTGCGTAGGTTTGTGATGATCAAGAGTCTTTACTCATCAAAAAATGATTAGACTACAGATCGCCAAAGTCCTTTATTGATTGAGTTTTAGAGTCAGGAAATACGAGAAGGCCGTTACATTCAGAATCTTTTTGACGATATAAGTAACACTCTAAAACATTAGAACATATACTTTTTGATCCTAAATATAAAGAGTTTATTAGAGCATTTTTCGATCAAAAAAATCCCCTTACCATGAAGTTATAAATCTTGCGGAATCTGTTGTTAATATCAGATGGCTTTAATCCCTTTAAAATGAGGCGATGCAACGTCAATCGATCTTTTATCTCAAGACAATAGATGTTCGCTAAATATTAATTACAAGCTCCATATCAAAGCTTTGGGTCGTTTTAAAAAATATTTTTCTTTAATTCGGGCGATCGCCTCGCTAGAAGCTATCAAGCTGGTCATCCGTTGTTTGCTGATTAAATAACTAATTTTGGGATTTTACGAACGATGAAATCAAAAATCTTACTAATCGAAGACGAAGATGGTTTGCGGCAAAGTCTACTGATTATGCTGATAACCGAAGGCTATGAGGTGGTGATTGCAGAGGATGGCAGCATTGGTGTCGATCTCGCGATGACTGAATATCCCGACATCGTGATTTGTGACCTGAGAATGCCTCGTCTAGGCGGCGATCGTGTTCTAGATATTTTGCGCCACGACCCCAATACCGAACAAACCCCTTTTATTTGCATCAGTTCGGAAGAGCAGCAAACCGCCCCCAGCCCTATTAAAGATTTAAGCCAAGGCAACTACCTCCAGAAACCCTTTAGTCGCCTTGATCTACTGGGTGCTATTAATCGTCAACTGTGCCCAGTTTTAGCGGCCGGATAGTTTCACCACACCAATCCCACCAAAGTAAAGTCCCAGCATAGCCCCAGCTAGAAGAGATTGGGTTAAGGGGTCGGTAGAAGGTGTGATAATTGCGCCTAAAACGACGGAGGCTAAGATGACCACGCGCCAGCCTTTGAGCATCATCTTGGAAGAGACAATACCTAGCCACGCCAAAATCATTTGGACAACAGGCACTTGGAACGCCAGACCTGTAAAAAACATCAATCCTAAAATTAGCTCGAAGTAACGCTCAATTGACCAAGCTGCCTCTACAACATCGGCACCGTAGGTGATAAAGAAATTGAGGGCAGCGGGAATTAAGGCGACGTAAGAAAAAGCCAAACCGGCAAAGAACAAAACGCCAGAGCCTAAAACGACTGGAGCGAGAAGCTTCCGTTCGTTGCGCGTCAGGCCAGGCAGCACGAACATAATGATCTGAAACAGGATAAAAGGACTAGCGAGGAGTGCCCCTGTATAGCCTGCAACTTTAAAAGAGAGGAAGAAAAATTCTCCCGGTGCAACCTGAATAAATTTGACACCTTCGGCTGGTGCTTCAAGGATTTGGACAATGGGTTTCACAAAAAAGAAGCACCCAATCCAACCGACTACAACCGAAATTAACGCATAAAAAATGCGCATACGTAGTTCTTCAAGATGGTCGAAAAAAGACATTTCGACTTCATCAGGCAGTTCGTCCTGCGGATCTGGTTGTTCTGGTAGTGATTTGGTTTGGAGGCTGGTCATGGGTGAATAGGAGATTGAGTTGGTCTCTCGAACCGAATGCGTGTGCTTATTTTAACGAAGGGATGGCAAAGGGTTGCGGTCAACGGTAGATTTTCTTGGGGAAATGCAGGAAAAGGTTGCCCATGGACGATTTGGAGACTCGGAGACGCGGCGATGGACGGAGGGGTTGAAAAAAATTAAATAACGTCAAAATTTAGGTCAATCGAAATCCAGAATCTATGCCATCTACTTTCTGTCCCTTTTATCGTGCCACCCTTTCCCTGTTTCTTGGGAGTGATGGTCTCCATGGTTGCCCTGTCGATTGCAACTGTTTTATCCCTATCCTTTTAATTGATAGACGCGATGCCATTGGTCTGGGGTGATTTTAAAATTTGTACGGCTAGGGGTATGGATGACTTCTAAATCACGGAGTGTGCGGTCAAAGCGTAGCTCATGTTTGCGGAGGGGTTGACCCAGCAATTTACGGAAAAACTGGATGTGGGTGCGGGCTTTCGTGGTGCGGATACGGGAAGGATCGGTCCAGTAGTCGAGGTCGGCAATGTCTTTTGGGGCGAGAATTTCTGGCTCGCTCACAATTGAGGCGATCGCATAAACTCCTGCTTTTTCACCAGCAACCCACACTAATACACCATCACCGGGCTGCATCTGCTGGCGATAACGGGTGACCAGCCACGGCATTTCGTCGAGGTCGCGGATGGCCTCAAAGATACGGTGATATTTTGGGTTTGCTTGGAATAGCCAGTACGCCATTGGTGCGGTACGACGAGAGATATCAGTTCAGCATAAATCCCAGTAATACCCGACTGTCAATGGCGGCACTTTATTGATGGCAAGATTGATTCGCCATGGGGAGGATTTTCCATATTTTGGTGTTTAATGTTTGTCCTGTTTTTTATAACTTGAGAAAGACAGATTTAGGCTGTGAACAATTCCCCATGAGTGTGTTTGCTTCGATTAGCTGTCCTTTACAATGGCAAGTATGAGGGAAACTGCCAACAACACATCAATTATTTCTAGCCGGACGCTTTACCCACAAATTGCGTCGTTGCTGGTTTATCAAGACATTTTTGACTGTCCGATTGGTCAGGCATTTTTAGCACTCTTGCAACGGCTCTACACGGATCAATCGGTTCAAAATAGTAATGCTACGGCTACGACTCAATGCTTGAAATGTTATGGGCGTTTTTTCCGGGAACTGGCGATCGCCGATTTGAGTTGGCCGGACTGGCTCTTGATGCGGATTTTGCAGGACGATAACCCCTTTAGTCAGCAGGCGCAACGGAAACCCCTCGGTGAGATTTCGATGCCACTCCAGAAGGCGGTGCAACATGATCTCAGAATTTTGCAGCAAATTTATCAATGCAAACCTGAAACCTTTAGCCATTGGGTACAGGTCGCAACCCAAGTAGCAGCACCTCTAATTGCTTGGGATGGCGATCGCCATTCAGAAGAGTTTCTCCACCATAGTGACGCTTGGGCTGCGAATCTCGACCAATTAGCTGGGTATTATCACCGCCACGGCGTTGGTCAGTTTGCTCAATATAAAGCGTTTCGTTGGCTCGATGGTCAGTTACAAAACATCCTAGAACCCGATTGGTTACCCCTCAGCGATATTGTCGGCTACGACACCCCAAAAACCGCTTTAGTGCAAAATACCGAATGTCTCCTTGCGGATCTACCGGCCCTCAATGTGTTGCTGTACGGTAGCCGTGGCTCGGGTAAATCCTCTTTAGTTAAAGCATTGTTGGGGGAATATCACGGACAGGGTTTACGCCTTGTAGAAGTTGATAAACAAGGATTTCAAGATTTACCAGAAATTGTCGAGATCCTGCGTCAGCAACCCCAAAAATTTATTATCTTTGTGGATGATCTGTCCTTTGAAGAGGATGACGATATTTTTAAATCTCTTAAGGTCGTCTTAGAAGGGAGTATCCGCGCTAGAGCGAGTAATGTCGTTGTCTACGCCACCTCGAACCGCCGTCATCTGGTGCGGGAATTTTTTGAGGAAAGACCGCGCCCAAGGGATGCTCAGGAGATTCACCAGTGGGATACTGTCCAAGAAAAACTTTCCTTTAGTGATCGTTTCGGTCTTACTCTGACTTTTGAACCTGCGAACCAAGATACCTATCTAAAAATCGTGCATCACCTTGCCCAACGTGCCAATCTCCAGCTGGAAGCTGACACCCTCGAGTTTCGGGCAAAGCAATGGGCAACTCGCCATAACGGACGTTCCGGACGCACTGCACGACAGTTTGTTGATTTTCTCATCGGCGAACAAGCGCTTACTTCTTCCTAATTTGTTCTGAACCCTATGGCTATGCTCGGTAAATTTCCCCGCACAATTCTTTTTGCTAGTTTGTTTGTGTTTGGCGCCACGGCAGTTTGGCAACGCAATACAAAAACTGGGGCGATCGCCGCTTTATTGACAGGCTGCGGCATGGCGGGTGGTTCGATCCTTGTCGAGCGAGAAAGACAGCAAGCAGAACAACAGGAAAAAACCGCATTACAACAATCTCTGCACCTTTTGCGGCAGGAGCAAGCGAACCTTGACCTCTACGTTAATGAAGCCTTTGAGCTAGAACAAGAACTCTCGGCCAGTGTGCGCGCTTTAAAGTCTGAACGATTGCGGCTATTAAATCGGATCAATGATCTCAACCGTCAGCGCAATGACATGAGCCACGAGTTGAAACAATTGCGTGACGAAAACGAGCTCCAAAGCCAATTACACGCTGATACCCAGGCAAGCCTGACAGAACTACAGTTCCAGTACGAGCAACTCCAAGAAAAATTAGAAGCCCATGCAGCCCTTGATGCCCTAGCACCAGAGGTTCGTCTGAATCGGTTACAGCAGCGCCTCGCCCTTGTGCGCCGTAAACTGGCAGACCAACAACACCAACAAAAACTGCTGCAAACTGAATGTGCGATCGCCCAAGAACAAAAAATTGATCTAGAAGGTTCACTGTACGATTTACGGGCTGAATTTAATGTCCTCGAACAGCGTTATGCAGAGATGCAGGAAAACCTAGACTTTACGACTGCCCAGTACCGCGAAATGTCCTTTAATCTCCTCGGTAGTCAGGCTGCGGTACAACGGTTAACGCGGGATATTTTGTGTAAACGTCAAGAAAAATCAGTATTAGTGGCAGAGCTGGAGAACCTACGGACGCTATCCCCTGTGACTGTCGATGAGCAAATCTTGGAGCTATTGCCTACCCCCTGGCAAGCATGGTTGCGTTTCGTTCAGCACCTTGCCCCCGAAGAGCAAGCTTTTCTGAAGATTATTTTGTACCGCCAAAACCTTGTTGCCTTACCGGAAGAGTTTCCCAGTATGACCCATGCTCCTATAGAAACCCTCGCATCGGTGTTGCAGGAGCGTGCAGAAAATTTCCTTGGTGAATCTCCCTTTGAGCGGGTTACAGATCGTCCACTACTTAAACTCAAAGAAGAGTATCATTCCCTTCTTTCCCAGCCGCTACTTGTACCTATTTCAGAAGATAGATACGAGTCGAAAAGTTAGGAGATTCAACTTTTTTTAATCAAAAAATCGTTTCACGCAACACAGTTTTGCCACTTTTGTTGGGTAGAATAACTGTATAACATTCAATTTTTACTTATTACTTTTTTAGTTCTTCGCCCCCAAGGTGAATAACTATCTAAATTATGGAATCCAGTGGCTCTCCCGGCAAACCTGCCGACCCTTCCCCTAGATGGTCTGATCTGCTTGGTACAGCGATCGCCCTCCTCACCTTGACCATTCCCCTTCTGATTATTGGCTACTACTCCCACCGTCCTGCGGCTCCTGATCTGGTGCCGGAGCTAAGTTCGCGTTTGATTGAGTAATTTTTCTGGTAAAAATACCACGACTGTGTAGAATGCTTGAGGGCGATCGCCTGAAATTTTGTGCTTTCGTTTTTTTGTACAAAGCCTCGTTTCAGTCGAGTCCTTAAAGCTTTTGTTATGGATTCATTTAGGAGAAATTACCCGTGGACTTATCCCGCATTCCTGCCCAACCCGCACCCGGTGTCGTAAACGTTTTAATCGAAATTCCTGGCGGCCGCAAAAACAAGTATGAATTTGATAAAGACATGACTGCCTTT
>CAZXBK010000014.1:0-37908 GCA_964638765.1 uncultured Synechococcus sp.
CGTCACCGCAGAACAAAATGTGGTGGCAGTGTCGATTCCCTCTCTACTAGATCCGAGTTTGGCTCCTGACGGAAAGCATGGTGTCCATGTTTATCTCCCAGCGACAGAACCATATGAACTCTGGGAAGATAAGCAACGCAATACCGACGACTATGCTGAGTTTAAAGAAACCCGCGCTCAGGTAATGTGGCAAGCTCTGGAGAAAGTGATTCCTGATATTCGCCAACGCACGGAACTAGAACTCATTGGGACACCACTCACTCACGAGAGATTTTTACGCACCTATCGCGGCACTTATGGGCCAGAACTGATTGCAGGCAAAGAAAGATTTCCCGGCTGTACAACGCCTATTTCTCATTTGTATTGTTGCGGTGGTTCAACTTTTCCAGGTATTGGCGTTCCGGCTGTGGCAGGGTCTGGGATCATTGCAGCGAACACGATCGCCCCCCTCGGTAATCACATGCAAATCCTAGAGGCGATCGCCAACTAATCCTTTGCTGTAAATCAATTTACAACCTACGAAAAATGAAATAAAGACATTATTCAAAACATATCTGAGTTCTTTCTTTTGGAAGGATTTTCTCAGTGTAAATAGCCAACCTACTGCCATAAGTATAAATACATATTTGCATGTCAAAATTTAATTTTTAATGCAGTAGAAAACACAGAATTAATCAAAAAAGCTGTAAACACAGCTAGAATTTCGTCATTTTATATTGATCCCTAAATTTTTCTTGCGAGAAACCTTAAGAAAACATGGGGAATATATTTCCCCTCCAGATTGGGTCGCTAATATGTGAGCACAATTTTCTTTCTACTTTTGTCAGAGATCCGTATTTACCTGTATCACAGTTACAAATTAATTTTATTCGTCAAGAATAAGGGTTAAGTAACACCAAGATTTTTTCAAACACAATTAATCAGAAATTTGTGCCAATCACTAAACGCAAGTGAAGTGGTTTGACACGAGGAGTGCAAATAATGAGAAAGATCATCGATTTCAATGAGCTGGAAAAACTCTATGAAGGAGACAGTAAATTTCAGCAGGAAATTGTCACTTCTTTTGTGCAGAGAATTCCAGATTACTTCGATTGTCTAAAAACGAGCTTTTACAACAAAGACATTGATAATTTTTTAATTTACGCTTGCCAATTACGGGCTGTGGCTAAGCGTAGTTGCGTTAGTGAAGTTCATTGTTTGTGTACTTTGCTAGAGAGACAAGTTACAGAAGAGAAATTTGCTTCTGCGACTGTCACTTTGCAACAGATACAAAAAATTGTTAACCGCATTCAAGCGGAGTATTTGAGCTACATTTCCTAGCCAGCATCATGTGAGTGAGCCGAATCCACAGCCCACTTTTCTACTCAAAGTCTGTGGATCAGGAAATGAACTCAGATTTTTTTGCGCATAGCGATTGCAGACTGATTACCAAGACCAAGATCTTGGACTAGGTGACGGCAGAGACAGCAGGCGATCGCCGTAGAATTCGCGCAGCAACATGCAAGTACTTCAAATAAAAATCAACCGTTTGCGACCAAAGGGAGTACGAGTACAATTTGATTTTGCAGCCCAACTTACAGAAGTTTTGAGCGATACCAACAACGACAAAGAGTTTCTTTGCAAAATCTCTTGGGAAGACCTACGTTTCAAAGGGAACGTGTCACCGTAAAACCATCTAATCCTTGTTAATCGAATAAAATGGTTGAGTTATTTTAACCAAACCTTAATCTATCAAATTAATAGATTACCTATGTGCTTTACTGATGTACATCAATGGGTGTAGTAAGAGTAAAGATGAGGCTCACTCGTCTATTAGCGAATTATATGTAGTCGTAAAGAGAGATCTTTTGGTATTTGTGACTTAAGTCACATCTATTTTTTTGAGACTGGCGTAGCTTATTTGCTATTGTGTATTGACCAGCAAATGACAAAGCAAAATGAATAGAATTTATTTGTAAGTCATGGAAAGCAGCGAAGGTTGTACTAAAGCAGTACTACCTACTAGGTGATAGGCAGCCAACAAAAAATATCAATATAAGAAATTCATAGGTTTGATTGTTGAAAAATCAAGCTTATAGCGACATCTTTCTCATCTTTTTAAAACAAATAATTATCAATAAAAATGAACCTTGTAGACTTTGATGAGTTAGACAAACTTTGTGGTGGAGACGAAGAGTTTAGACAAGAAATATTCACCAATTTTATTAAGGTGATGCCGACATATTTTAATTGTCTGCAAATCAGTTTAGTTGAGGAAAATAGAGAGGATATGCTGCTTTTTTCCTATCAGCTTAGGGCATTGGCAAAACGTTGCTGCGTCAAGCAAGTGGAACAGCAATGCCTAATTTTAGAGAAGCAAGTTGAGAAGAATGATTTCACAGCGGCAAGTGAAACGCTACAGAAAATCCGACAAATATTACGTCGTATTCAAGATGAGTATCCGCCAAATATTTCATATTTAATGTAGTGAGCCGAGAGTCTAGGTCTCACTTTTCTTTTTGAACAATCAGCTCCACAAGGTTCTCAATCAGGCGATCGCGCTCCATTGGCACAATATCTTTACCGTGCAGCATTTCCTGAACAATCAGAAAGTGAGCCAGCGAACCCACAAATATTCGGGCGATCGCTTCAGGATCTTTGAAATCAAATTGCGGCGCAGTAGAAAAATATTCGGTGAGCAGACGAAAACCCGTTTTTTCGACATTACGCACAAAAGCTTTTGCCAACTGGGGAAAACGCCCCGACTCACCAATAATGACCCGCATAAAATTTTGAAATAACGGCTGATCAGCGCCGACATCTAACATGCGATAGGCCAACTGTTTGAGGACGAACTCTGGCTCAGAAGATATTTTTCCGGCATTCACTGGATCAAAAACACTGCGGAATTTTTTTTCGACGAGGTACTGGATTAAGGCGACGAACAGGCTTTCTTTATCTTGAAAATGGCTGTAAACCGTTGCCTTAGAGACCTTTGAGGATTTGGCGACTCGATCCATGCTAGTCGCGGCATAGCCATTGGCGAGAAACTCCCGCATCCCTCCCTGCAAAATCGCCTCTGTTTTTTCGGACGATAAATTTCGCTCGTTCTCTACCGGGGTCGCCTGTCCCATTGTTTCGCCTGCTTACGTTCTATTTCCAATATAAAACTTCCCTTGACAATCTCAGACTAAACCGATTAGTTTAGTAGCATAAGTAAGCTGAACAGTTTAGTTCTTTGATTCAAAGGGGTAACGATGCAAAGTTTTCTGCCAAGGTCGAATAATCTCAACTTCAAAACAAGTTGGCTGACTATCGGGGCGATCGCCGTGGGTAGTGCGGTAACAATTGGCGGCTTTTTGTATTGGCGCTCAAATTCTGTATCGGAGTCTGCCTCTGAAGCTCCAGTGATTGTAGAAGAAATTCGGACAGTGACGGCATTGGGGCGTTTGGAGCCTGTCGGTGAAATTGTGACTTTGTCTGCGCCAACCTCAAATCAAGGAAATCGCATTGAAGAGCTACGGGTGCAGGAGGGCGATCGCCTTACAGCGGGTCAAGTGGTGGCAATCCTCGATATCTATGACCAACGACAGGCTGCATTACTCGAAGCAGAACAGCAAATTAAAGTTGCAGAAGCCCAGTTGGCAAAAGTCAAAGCAGGTGCAAAAGACGGTGAAGTCTTAGCCCAAAAAGCAGAAATTAATCGCATCGAAGCACAGTACCAAGGAGATATCGCAGCGCAAAGTTCAGCAGTGCGACGTTTAGAGGCAGAAGTTATTAATGCTGAAGCGGAGTACCAACGGTATCAGTCGCTTTTTGAATCGGGAGCAATTTCAGAATCCCAACGCGACAGTCGTTTACTTGTTTTACAGACAACCCGTGATTCTCTCAAAGAGGCTGAAGCCAATCTAGCGCGTACGAAAGCGACTAATCCTGCGAACCTTGACCGCGCCCAAGCAACTCTTTCGCAAATTGCAGAGGTGCGTCCCGTAGATATTCAGGTGGCACAGGCAGATGTAGATCGGGCGATCGCCATTCGAGATCAAGCCGCAGCATCCCTCGAACAATCAATCGTTTATGCACCCATCGAGGGGGAAGTCCTGACGATTTATGCACGACCCGGTGAAGTTGTGGGTACTGACGGAATTCTCGACCTTGCCCAAACCTCTCACATGCGGGCGATCGCCGAAGTCTATCAAAGTGATATCCAGAAAATCGCTGTTGGACAACCTGTCACCGTGACTAGTACCGCCCTAGCTGAACCGTTACAAGGAACAGTCAGTCGCATTGGTTCAGAAGTGCTGCGGCAATCGGTGGTGAACACAGACCCCAGCGTCAATATCGATTCGCGGGTGGTGGAAGTCTACATCGACCTCAATGAAGAGTCCAGCCAACGGGCAGCGAAATTCACCAATCTCCAAGTACAAGCAGTAATTGAGCAATAAGGAAAAAAGTCCTTCCTTGGGGAAGCTTTTCGTATAAGTCAGGGGTTTCGACAGGTTACATAGCCCACTTAGAACACACCCCTAGCCCCTCCCGAGAGGGGAAATTGCAAGATTAAGTCATCGAGGTTTTATGCTTCAGATTCTCCAAAAAATTCGACGACGGACTCCCTTGGGATGGTTGCAGCTCAGTCACGATAAAGGTCGTCTCGCGGTGGCGATCGCCGGGATAGCGTTTGCCGATGTGTTGATGTTTATGCAGTTGGGGTTTCAGGCTTCTCTCTACGACAGCAACACACGGGTCAACCGCTCGATGAATGCAGATATTATTTTGGTCAGTCCGAAGGCGCTAAACCTCCAAAACGTGTCTACTTTTTCGCGGCGGAGATTATTGCAAGCCCAAGATGTGCCCGGTGTAGCGTCGGCCAATGCCCTCTATGTCAATAACCTCACCTGGAAAAATCCCCAGACCAAATTAACTGCAACGGTACAGGTTTTGGGGTTTGACCCAGACCAACCCGCCTTTAATTTGTCCGAGGTGAATCAACAACTCGATAAGCTCAAGCTAGCTGATACCGTTCTTTTTGATCGTGGCGCACGGGGGGAATACAGTGAGGCGATCGCCAAAGTTGATGTCGGAGAAATCGTCACCACCGAAGCAGAAGGACGTACCCTCACCATTGCTGGAATGTTTGAATTAGGGGCTTCCTTTGGTGCCGATGCAAGTTTGATGGTCAGTGACCAAACTTTTTTGCAAATTTTTAAACGGCGGGAAGCAGGCAGTGTCAGTGTCGGTTTATTGCAAGTCGAAGCAGGCTATGACTCGGCACAAGTGGCGGCGGCTCTACGACAACACCTCACCGAAGATGTGCAAGTTTTAACGATGGCAGAATACATCGCCTTTGAAGAAGACTATTGGCAAACAGCGAGTCCCGTCGGCGTAATTTTTGGTCTCGGCACAGCGATGGCATTTGTGGTGGGGATCGTGATCGTTTACCAAGTCCTCTCTACCGATGTGAATGCCCATTTGCAGGAGTACGCCACCTTTAAGGCGATGGGCTACCAAAACTCCTACTTGCTGACGGTGGTTTTTGAAGAGGCCATTATTTTGGCGGTACTCGGTTTTATTCCCGGCGCAGTGTTGCCCATTGGTTTATACGCCCTCGCTGCCAATGCCACAGCCTTACCGCTCTACATGACTTTGACCAGAGCTAGCATTGTGCTCACCTTAACCGTTGTCATGTGTGCCATCTCCGGGGCGATCGCCACCCGCCGCCTCCAATCCGCTGATCCTGCCGATATGTTCTAGAGGGAATTATGAGCGCTGATACTAATCAAAATAAAGTGGCGATCGCCATCAAAAATCTCGACTATTCCTTTGGCCAGGGCAACCTAAAAAAGCAAGTACTTTTTGATATCAACCTCGACATTAACGCCGGAGAAATCATCCTGATGACTGGCCCCTCCGGTTCGGGAAAAACGACTCTGCTGACCTTAATTGGAGGATTACGTTCTGCCCAATCCGGTAGCCTCAAAGTTTTAGACAAAGAACTATTCGGCGCATCCACCCGACAGCTCGCCCAAGCCCGCCGCCAACATGGTTATATTTTCCAAGCCCACAACCTCCACCACAGTTTGACCGCCCTGCAAAATGTTCGCATGGGATTAGAGGTGCATCTCCATTTTTCTCCAAAAGAAATGAATGAAAAAGCAGCGGCGATGCTAGAGCAAGTAGGTTTAGGCGATCGCATTGATTACTATCCCGATAATCTCTCCGGCGGACAAAAACAACGGGTGGCGATCGCCCGTGCATTAGTCAGTCGCCCGAAACTTGTCCTCGCCGATGAACCTACCGCCGCATTAGACAGTAAATCTGGGCGAGAAGTTGTGACCCTGATGCAAAATCTCGCGAGAGACCGAGGTTGCACAATTCTCATGGTGACCCACGATAGCCGTATTCTTGATGTCGCTGACCGCATTGTCAATATGGAAGACGGCAAACTCAAACCTTTGGAGACAGCAGTAGCGTAAAAGAAATTATGTTTTATTAGACTGGATGTAACCCTGCTTGTACCCATCTGCGGCGAGTCAAAATCATTCTTGGGCGATTCATTTTTAAACATTGCACTGTTGCTCGACCAATAGGCGTCATTCCTCCCACTTGAGCATAATCATCAACCCATTCAAAATGCTCATCCCACATCTGAGTTCGAGGATTGAATAGAGGCACGACTTCATCGGTTTCTGGATCAATGGCTGTCACTGCTGTTGCTTTAGAAAGATTGCAGTTAGGACAGGCTAAACATAGATTTTCGAGGCGATCGCCACCGCTAGGAATAATGTGCTCAAGGTGCATTGCTTGACCGATATTCACTTCGCAGGTCTGGCAATATTCGCAGCAGCCTCCAGCTCGTTCATAGACAATCTTTCTAAGTTTCTGCCTAGATGGTTTTGCGCTAGACATTGGGTTTAATGAAGGTTCCTGCGGATCGGATGTAGCCTCGACTGACTAGAATTGCAGCGGTTTCTGCCTTACGGAGCATGAGCTGGTCGCCTCGTTCTACCAATGCCGCGAGTGTCTGTTTTTCTTCTTGGCTCAAAGTCCCTTCTCTATTACCTTGCATCAATTCGTTTAGAAGTTTTTGGTCTTCTGGCTTCATTTGTTCAGATGCGATTAATTGCAATACATCGTCTGACAGATGGTGCAAAGCTTGTAACTCCGCCTGTTCTGATATCGGTAGTTGATTTTTCTCGTCACTGAGAACTGTCAGTAGTTTCTCCGCCAGTAAATCTTCGACTGACTGTTGTTGTTGTTCAGCTAGTTGAGTTAAACGAATAGCTATATCTTCAGGAAGCGCAATTTGCATCAGATTTTTGAAACCTTAAAACGACCTACTCGAAATTGTAGCTTGGGTATTAATGTGTGGCGATCGCCCATGCATAAAAATCAATTATGGTCTCTGACTATGTCACTCAATTACTTCTTGAAAATCACCACTAACTTTTTCATCGTTAATCTTGAGAATTTCCTCTTGAATGGAATCCAATAATCCGACAATCTCTTCTGCATCTTCAGTTTCAACTACAAAAAAAATAAAGGCTCTAGTGGCTGTTAAAACTTGGAGCGAAATCATTACAAATTGCTCGTGATATATTTCGCAATCATGGTCTCTAAGAGAAAAGTGTGTATCTTGGTCAACTTCAAGGTAGTGAAATAGCAAACTTGACCAAGTCCCATGAATATGATGAGAACCCATTCTCTGTGCAATCACGTATGTTAGCCTTTCGTACCCTAAATCTCGCATCATTGAAGCAGCATCGGGCATTTTTTTTGTTTCTGTAATTTCTTCACGACTTAATCCTGATGCTTTTATATGGTTTTCTATAGAGCGAAGCATACGGTTTTCAATAACGACAGCTCTTCTACTTGTTCGTCCCGCTATGTTGCTTTTTATCTCTTTTTCCAGCTCTACTTCTGTCTTAAGTCCTTCTGCTAAATAGCGCCGAAAATATTCCTTATCTGCTTTATGGCAGAGCCACTCAACTTTTAGGCACGATTCAAAAATACATCGATCCAACAGTGCAGTTGTCTCTCCAAACCGACCATTGTGGGACAGAGCCATATTAGACAGCATTAGTCTTGCACATCGATTTAGTAGTCCAGTAAGAATAGCGAAATGAACAGGCGAAATATTTTTGACTGCCGGTGACTCTATTTGAAGTTGAGCAAAAAAAAGACAAACTTGACCAACGTACTTGTACCACTCGAAAAGTATGGGCCTGAAATCCCCTGATTTTCGACATTGTTGCATTTCTGCATCGGAAAATTGCGGAGGTTGTGACAATTGCGCTGATTGGTTCATTGTGATCAAAATTTAGACAACAGGCTAAACGCGCCCTTCTGTAACACACATGTACTCCTAACGTAGCAAAGCTGGCGTTTGCATTTATCCTTAGGGATTAATCTTCACAATTTTGGGACGATTAAATCAATAACAAATCTTCCGAAACCTAAGCCTCACGACATCTCTTCAGACACACTCAAAATTTTGTCCGAGGAAATAATTTTCTGTGAATTTTGTGATTTCTCAAAATCCAAGTCTGTGGCAAGTCGTTGCCAAGCCTTTTCTCGTAATGCTTTGAGGCACATTGCCGAATCAATTCCTAGCAGATTCACGTCACGCAAAATAAAGGAAAAAACCATTGTTTATAGATTTGAGGCATTAGCTAAACCACACGCTACCTCGATATTTTGTTTGTCGCAGAATACTTGTGAGCGTTGCACCACCCACCGTATTGATCGCCTCAGCCCAGCATTCAGACTCCAAATGTTTACCACTGGGATTTGCTAGCTCTTTCCGATAGATAGATGAGTTTTGTTGCATAGTCTAACGTGTCATTGAGTCTACAGATAGACGTTCTCGTTTGAGGAAAAAATTGCAAAAAATGATGCCGACGATCGCCAAAAATATCATTGGATAAAAAACATAATTGTAAGTACCAAAGACATCACGAATACGACCCGCTACTAACGTCCCCGTCAAAGCC
Source organism: uncultured Synechococcus sp. (assembly GCA_964638765.1). GTDB lineage: Bacteria > Cyanobacteriota > Cyanobacteriia > Cyanobacteriales > MRBY01 > MRBY01. The sequence continues at coordinate 8,970 of CAZXBK010000014.1, forward strand.
CCCACACCATAAGCCGTAAAAATCATGCCGTAGTTTTGAGCGTAGTGGTCAGGATCAAAAAAGCGTAGCGTAATAGTCGGAGCCATCGCTAGCCATCCCCCCAGGCAGAACCACAACAAGCTAAAAGCCACAAGATATCGACCCACTTGTCCCGCCTCAGCATTGAGCATCATGATGCAAGCAATCAAAATCAACACATAAGAAAAAGTCGCGACATATCGAGGTTTAAAGCGATCGCTCAACCACCCAAATAAAGGGCGACTCACACCATTAAACACAGCAAATAAAGAAACACTATTAGCCGCCATCGTCGGATTAATCTTGATAATTTCTTCCCCCACAGGACTCGAAATACCAATCGCACTTAAACCAACCACCGTGGCGATCGCATAACAAACCCACAAGCCATAAAAAGAACGACTCTTCAAGACATTTTTGGGATAAGTCGAGGTCGCAGCTTTTTGGGATGCCGCCACATTTCCCTGGGGATACCAACCCGGCGGCGGCAACTTCATCGTCACAGCCATCACCGAGATAATCACCACAAACCCAATCCCGAGGATGCGTAACGTGGGGCGCACACCATAAAGATTGATTAGTTGATTCGCGAGAGGAGCCGTAACAAAAGGCGACAGACCAAACCCCAAAACTGTTAATCCCACAGCCAAGCCTTTTTTATCCGGGAACCAGCGTGACGCAACCGCCATTGGCACACCATACGCAGTACCAACTCCAGTCCCAGCAATCACACCATAGGTGAAAACCAACATCCCCACCTGATTCGCAAAACTGGCAAGAATATAGCCAAGACCAACAATGATTCCCCCGATTACAGTTGTGACTCGAGTACCAATGCGAGGAATAAAAAAGCCAGCAATTGGCATCATGCCTGCATAGAAAACTAAGGCAAATGTATAAGGTAAAAGACTTTGTGTCGCAGTAATGCCTAATTCATTTTCTAATGGGGTACGAAAAATACTCCAAGAATAAACTGTGCCTAAACACATCAAAATAATCATGCCCAAGGGAATTAACAGCCAGCGTCCTTGCTCTGCTGGTTGTCCGAAGACCTTTAGCGAAGACATGCGAGGAGGGGTTATGTCCATAAACTTTGGCGAGAAGTTGGAAATTGCACAGATATCACTAGAGCAAAAAAATTCTCTAGCATACCGATAGGCTAATCAACTTTTACGCTTCAGACCATATAGAAGTACTGTCTATAATGTGCTGAAAAATCATGTCTAGGCTCTAACGAAAGATGCTTGTCAATCCCTAGAATTTTGCTTAGTATCAAAGGCAAGTTATTTACTAATGCTATCTCTGCTTTATTGCGCCTAAAGCTGCCACCATGCCTGAATCTGCGAACAACCTTGATCAAATCCGTGACTTACTCTTCGGTCAGCAGCTTGATATCTACGAAGCACAGTTTCGTAGCTACGGCGATCGCCTAGAGCAGATAGAAGACAGTCTGAGCGAATTCCGTGGCCAAATCCAAGGGCAACTCCAACAGCTCGAAGGCACCATTTCCGATGAATTGCTCAATCTTAACCAAGGTCTAGAGAGCAAACTAAAGTATTTCAGTAATGCCAGTAACAGCGAGCTCAATAAACTAGAGCAAATGCTTAGTGGCGAAATGGACAGCTTCACCCAAGAACTAAATTCCTTTCAGCGAGACTTCGGTAGCCAGTACGGTTCTCTCAAAAGCGAACTCGAATCCATCCGCCAGCACCTCGATAGCCAGCTCGAAGGTCTCAAAGAAGGCATTTCCAATGAGTGGAATACCCTCTACAGCGAAACCAACGAAGGCAAACTTACCAAAGATCAACTCGGGAAAATGCTCTTTGAATTTTCTTTGAAAACCCGCGATGGCAGCTTCCTCGCCGAATTACCCCAAGGTGTCCAAGACCAAATCGAAGCGGAATTAGAATCTTAAAAAATAGATTGGTTAAGCTAGGCTGGGGCGTCATACCTAATTTGAATACACTTACAATAGCGGCGAAAAAATTTCATAGATCAGTTTCCCTTGTTATGAAATAGCTATTAGCGTAGGTATTTGGTTCATGTACTATGCCGTTAATCATTTTGTTTTCATTCTTTTTCTGTGATGGAAAAGCGTTTCGATACGCGCTACTCGAATAATCCCGATCCACAAGGCGATCGCCCTGCTGAGGATGTCTCTACCGATAGTAGTGGCTCGTCTCGGAGTGTGTCGGCTGAGGTGGTGGCAGATCAGAACTCGCTAGATCCATCAGGACAACCAGAAAATCTCTTACAAGAGCTACTGGCTGAACTCGTTTTTGGTAGCGGCAAACAACCAGATTTCACGCCCCTCGAACTAAAAATCGAGCAGCTCGAACGCCAGCTCTACGATCCTGAAGAGGTAATTCAGCTGTTAATGCCTGTGATTTCTGACTTGCTTAATCGCAAGGTGATGGAATCAAGGGAAAGCATTATTCGCGCGATCACACCAATCATCGACGAGGTGATCGTTGAAAAAACCCAAGAAGATAAAATCGCCATGATTCGGGCGATCGCCAATCTCATCCCCGGGGCGATCGAGCAACAAGTCCGTAGCAATTCCGATGATCTTGTTGAAGCCCTAGCACCAGCAATGGGCGACATCATTAAACAACAAATTCGCATCGAACGGGATGCCATGGTAGATGCCCTCTATCCCGTAATTGGCAGCACTATTTCCAAATACATGCAGGATGTCGTGCGAGAAATTAACGCCAGAGTCGAAAGTACTCTGACTCCAGCCGGGATTCAGCGTAAAATTCGCGCCAAAATGAAGGGCGTGTCCGAAGCGGAGCTAATTTTCCAAGAGTCTATGCCCTTTGAAATTAAAGCCGTTTTCCTCATTCACAAGCAGTCGGGGTTAATTATCGCTTCCGCTAAACAAAAAAAATCCTTGGCGGGAAATGTCGCAGACAGCGAAGAAGAAGTCCTCGGGGGCGATCTAATGGCAGGTATGCTGACAGCAATGCGGAGTTTTGCATCGGAGTGTGCCATCGAGCCGGGTAATACGTCAGAGTTACGAGAAATCGAATATGAAAGCTTTCAAATTTTAATGGAAGTTGCGGGCTACTGCTACATTGCCACCGTTCTCAAAGGGGATGTAGAAGCCAATTACATCAAAAAAATGCAGCAGTCACTGTCTAATATCATTTTGCAGTACGACCGTGACCAAAGTATTCACCACTATTCTGGTGACCCGAATTCGATTGACATTGCCGTAACAGAAGAGTTAGAAGACCTCATTGACTATCGACCCCAAACGACCGGAGCAGGCAAAAGTAGTTTTCCAATTGCGTTACTCCTCCTCCTCTTGATTCCCCTCTTTGCATGGGGAGGCTGGCGCTTTTGGCGGCATAAACAATTGCAAGCTTTAGCTGCTGTAGAGTCACAAATCGATATGGAGCTAAATGTCGATCCCCAGTTAGCCATTTATCCCGTGGATGCAGAGGTCACGAAGGTTAAAGGCGATCGCCAAATTACCCTATCCGGCAAAGTGCCCTATGTCCCACTAAAGGACAAAGCTGAAACCATTACCCGTAGCCAAGTTGCCCTCCTCGAAGAACCCGAGCAGTGGCAGGTTATCAATGACATCGTGACCGTCGAGGTAGAACCAGATCAAGAAACGATCGCCGGCGAAGTCGAGAGACTGACCCGTGTCCTCAACCAAAATGAAGACTTTCTTATTGCCACCGAGTATGGCGATCGCCAAGTAAGTATCTCTGGACATGTCCGCACCGATACTCAGGTTCGCCAATTGGCCAATAGCTTTAGTGAAATTCCGGGCGTCGAAAATGTCTTAATTGCAGCGACATCGCGAGCCTTTCCCATTGACCAGCGCCTTTATTTTGCCGATAATTCCGCTGTCCTCAATCCCAACGATATCGAAGCTAAATTACCGTCTATTCAAGAATTTCTCCAACAATATCCCCAACTCAAATTACGCATCGTTGGCCATATTCACGCCAGTGAAAACCCCCAAAACGACCTAGCCCAAAGACGGGCGATCGCCGTCCGTGATAGTCTCCTAAATCTAGATATTCCCCCAGAGCGGTTCGAGGTGGTTGCCGCACCATCTTCACCACCAAACCTGACCCAAGCCGATGACGCATGGTTAAGCCGCTCCGTTCGCTTTGAACGTATTATGGAGGAATAGGGAAAGATTTAAAGCATGGCAACGATAAAGAAAAAAATTTGTATGTTAGGGGATTTTGGCGTCGGGAAAACCAGTCTAATTCGCCGTTTTGTAGAACGTTCGTTTTCTGACGAATACCTCTCGACCGTGGGTGTCAAAATTTCTCGGAAAACTGTCACTGTGCCAGAACTTTCCCAAGACATCGATCTACTGATCTGGGACATCGAAGGGCAAACTAAGTTTAAAGCTGTTGCTCCGTCCTATCTCCAGGGTGCCGCTGCCGTGATTATTGTCGGCGATGTGACTCGTCCAGAAACCGTCCAACATTTCCAAGAACATATCGAGTTGTTTTACCACGCTAGTCCAACAGGCAAGGTAATTTTGGCCTTAAATAAGACTGATTTAATTGAGCCAGAAATCGGCCAAAAATTAGAAACCTTTTTACAAGGGGCGATCGCCAACGTTTTAGGGATTTATCAAACCTCCGCCAAAACGTCAGCAAATGTCGATGTAATCTTTGAAAGATTGGCGAAACAACTGATAATAGCAGCGTAGAATGGCACTCGGTTTTAATATCCCTGCGACCCATGAGCTTACTGCCTGAAAAATTCATCATGCCGCCCCACGTTGATTATTTACTTTTGGGCAGGTCACTCACGATCATCGAATTTTCAGCAAATCTTGATTCTTTTGCGATCGCTCCAGAGCTACTGCAAGTGGGGAAATCAGTCTGTGACGGTTTCCCTGAACTCATTGGTGCCGAAGAGATCCTAGAACGAATTCGCCTCGGCAAAATCCGTGAATACGAACTGCGGGAGGTGGCACGGGACGATCTCTACTTCAACCTCTATGTCCACCGCATAGACCGCCATCTCGTCCTCCTGTTTGAAGACATCACCGAAATGATGAACCTCAAACAATCCCTTGTGCAGCGAGCCAATGAAGCCGGGTTACTACTCGATGCCCTCCGCAATTCTAAAGACTATCTCGATAAGGTCATGCTCTCGATGGGTGATGCCCTGATTATTACTGACCAGCAGGGGATTATTCGTTCCGTTAATCAAGCCGCCATTGAGATGTTCGGCTACCAAGAGGAAGAACTCCTCAAAACCTCCCTTGCCGATTTTCTCCCCCCTAATATTTGGCAGAATAACTTTGAACCCCAGGCGATCGCCGCCCACCAAGAGAGCATCAAAAATGTCGAAGTCGAATGTTTTACCAGAGATCAACAGGTCCTCACCGTTGAATTTAACTGCTCCCAAGTTTTAACCGACCTCAACCAAACCGAATCCTTTGTTTATATTGGCCGGGACATTACCGCCCGCAAAAAAGCCGAACTAGAAAAACAAAAGGCGATCGCCAAAGAGCGTGAACTCGTCGAATTACGCTCCCGCTTTCTCTCTACTGCCTCCCACGAATTTCGTAATCCCATTGCCAGCATTTTGATGTGTGCTGAAATTTTACAAAATCCAGAAGATGAAATCATTGGTGAAGAGCTGGATATGTATATCGGCCTGATTCAGCAGGCTGGCACCAACCTCAAAAATGTCGTTGAAGATGTTCTACTCATTAGCAAGGCAGAAGCCGGAAAAGTGGAGTTTAAGCCAGTAGACCTGCATCTACCGCGTTTCTGTGACCGACTCATCCAACAATTGCACCTATCCACCCAAGAAGAACGCATTCAGAGTAACTATCCCTCCGATCTCGGTACCGTCACGATGGATGGCAAACTCCTGCAACATATTCTGCAAAATTTATTATCCAATGCCGTTAAATATTCCCCCGGCGATCGCCCCGTCGAATTTACGATCAAACCCGCCGAGCAAGCAGGCTATCTAGAGTTTGTCGTGCGGGATCACGGCATCGGCATTCCCCCAGCAGACCTCGAACATATTTTTGATTCTTTTCATCGAGCGACGAATGTCGGCGATATTCCCGGCACAGGTCTGGGCATGTCGATCACCTATGAATATGTACAGCTCCACAAGGGCACAATTACCATTGCCAGCGAAGAAAATAAAGGCACAGAAGTCCACGTCATCCTCCCCGATGCCCGGCGATCGGCCGACCTTGGCAACCCAGCCACCCCCTAGGAAATATCCCCCATCCTCACCAATCCGTTCTCAAATTACCTTTGGATAAGAATGCAGACATTGCAAAATTAAGATTTAAACCCTTAATCAATCCCACCCCAACAGCCTCAAATATCAGATTCGGTCGTCGAAATACTTCTAGATATAGAAATCTGGGGTAAAATCCTTACAATTAGACACATAATTTTCCCGTCGTAACCTTCGTAGCAAACTATGGCAGACAGTAAACCCGATCTAATGCGCGATCGCCTTGGCAACATTGACCAGATCCGAGATGTACTTTTCGGTCAAAAAGCCCAAGAATACGAGCAGCAGTTCACCAGCTACGATCAGCGTCTGGATAAAGTCGAAACCGAGCTGACCCAGCTCCAAACCGAAACCCGCGATCGCCTCCGTCAACTGCAAGAAACCTTTTCTACCGAGCTGCGGGGCACCCTCGACTCCCTAGAGAAGAAACTAAAATATCTCAGCCTCACCACCCACGAAACCACAAGTAACCTCCAGCAAGAGCTGAAGACCACAAACGCGAAAAACGACCAAGAGCTAGATAATCTCAGCAAATCAGTGACTGACAAAAGTGCTCTTCTACGGGAGCAGCTCACCGAAACAAGAGAGCAATTTGACGCGGATCTTAAAGTGTTAAAGGAACAGTTGTTTACGGAACTCGATAAGGGTTTTTCCTATCTCCGTGAATCGAAGGTTTCCCGCGCCGTCCTTGCCGAAGTGCTCTTTGAAATGTGCATCAAGGTTAAGGGTAGTGACGTTTTTCCCAGTTTGACTGAAGAGGGCGAAAGTCCAGTCCAGGCGAGTTTTTTACTGCCTAACGAACAAGAATAGTCAAAAACATTTGATTCTTACGAGTCCAGAAGCTAGCGTTACAGTGGGATCAGCGAGTAGCTCAGTCCTACTATTTTTTTATTAACGACCCCATAATTAAGGAGATGGTCTAATACCTGCCGACGCTGCCAGAAGGGTTTTCGCTCAATCATGCCCCAATCTGATCTTTCTCTAATTGTCCCAAAACATCTTCACTACGTTCTGCTGAATGAGGAACTGGGCATTGTTGCAGTGTCGGCCCAGGCGACATCCTATGTAGACGATGTGGCTTATTTTCAGGCGGGGCAGGATATTCGCGACAGTTTTCCGGAGCTTTACGGTCTGGAAGATATTTTCAGCACGATCATGTCGGGCGCTCAAGATCAGTTTGATGTCAAGGCGATTAACCGTCACATTGGCGATCGCCAGATTTACATTGATCTTTATTTCCGCTCCCACCCTACAGCCCAGGGCGAAGCTCAGCTCTTGATGTTCCTCGAAGATGTCACCGACAAGATGAGCCTTGAGCAGACTTTAGTACAAAGCAATAACGAAACCAGTCTGCTGGTCACAGCCCTAAAAAACGCCAAACAATACGCAGAAACGATTATCGAGTCGATCGCCGAAGCCCTCATTGTGACTGATGTGAATGGTCATATTTTACGGATCAATTCCGTCACTACGGAGATTTTAGAATATCCAGAAACCGAATTATTAGGACGACCTCTCTTTGAGATTTTAGAGACCCCCGAAGCCCAGCTCCTCCGCTACGAAGCCCTGAAGCTATTTAGCAAAAACCCTAGTACCTCAAACCAACGGGTTGAAGTGAACTGTTTTCGGAAGGGGGGAAGTCCCATTGTTCTGGCTTTTTCTTGGTCATTGCTGGAACAAGCGCCCAATCAACTAGAGATTATTTATGTTGCCCGAGATGTGACCCGCGATCGCCGCGACCAAAATCGGCTAGCAGTGCAGTACATGATCGCCCGTGCCCTATCGGAGGTTGCTTCCGTCGAGAAGGTCATTCAAGATGTTCTGAAACTAATCTGTAATCAACTGCAATTCGAAGTGGGCGAGCTGTGGCAAGCCATTCTAGCCGGAGAAATCGATACCAGCCACTATCCCGCCCTCAACTCGACCCCCATTGATTCCGTTTACCTGCAACGCATCCACCAAATTGCCCTCGCTAAATTTAGCGACAAACGTATCGGCTTTGTTGATGTCAGCGATCGCGTTTTACTATTGCCCGGTAGTGGTTTGGCCGGACGGGTATGGGAACAGCGATCGCCCCAATGGATCTATGACCTCTTGCAAGATCCAGATTTTGGACGACAATCCTTTGCCTGTCGCGAAGGCTTGCGCTCGGCCTTTGCCTTTCCGGTAATGGCCGCCGGTGAAATCCTCGGCGTGATGACTTTTTTCTCCGAACGTCCCCAGTCGGACAATCCTGAGCTGCTGCAAATTATGGATGCCATTGGTCAGCAGCTAGGCCAATATATCCGCCGCAAACAAGCCGAAGCCGCCCTCAAAGAACAGCAGCAACAAACAGAAAAACTACTCCTCAATATTTTGCCGGAGACGATCGCCACCCAGTTACGTCAATCCGGACGCACGATCGCCCGTCAGTTTGATGATGTAACAGTTTTATTCGCTGATATTGTCGGCTTCACGGAATTTGCGGGAAGCTTATCGCCGATTGAAGTCGTTAAAGTTCTCAACCAAATTTTTTCCTGTTTTGATGAGCTGACGGAGCAATATAACCTCGAGAAAATTAAAACCATCGGTGACTCTTATATGGTGGTTGGCGGCTTGCCCGAACCTCGCCCAGACCACGCTGAGGCGATCGCCAATATGGCCCTAGACATGCGACAGGCCCTCGAAAATCTCAACACCAAAACCGGCCATCAATTTAAACTCCGGATCGGGATCAATAGCGGTGCCGTCGTTGCAGGCGTTATCGGCCAAAAAAAATTCATCTATGACCTGTGGGGAGACAGCGTTAATATTGCTAGCCGCATGGAATCCCACGGCATCCCCGACCAAATTCAATGCTCCCTATCGACCTACAGACAACTTGTCCACAGCAATTACCTCTGGCGCGAACGCGGCTCCATTCCCATTAAAGGTAAAGGGGAAATGCAAACTTACTTTTTAATGGGTCGCAATAATTAAAGGGGCGATCGCCGCAATCTCAAAATGTAGCTTGCCCTTAAATATTAAACAGCCAAAAACTGCTGAATGACATCCTGACTCAGCTCACTAGTACTACCAGAGGCGACAATGCCACCCTTTTGCATAGCGTAGTATCGATCAGCCTGACGCACAAAATGCAGGTGTTGTTCGACCAGTAGAACAGAAATGCCTGTCTCCGCAATAATCTGTTTAACCGCCGCTTCAATCTCTAAAATAATTGACGGCTGAATACCTTCCGTCGGTTCATCAAGGATTAATAATTTCGGTCTTCCCATCATCGCGCGGGCGATCGCCAACTGTTGCTGCTGACCACCACTGAGATCACCGCCCATACGATTGAGCATATCTTTGAGCATGGGAAATAAATTTAGAATTTCCGACGGAATATTACTCTTATTACGCCGTCCCTTTGGCAGTGCCTCCAAGCCCAATAGCAAATTTTCCCGCACCGAAACCCGTGGAATAATTTCTCGCCCCTGGGGCACATAACCAATCCCCAGACGTGCTCGCCGATCCGTCGGTACCGTATTTACATCTTCGCCCATAAACCGTAGCGTTCCCGTCCGGGGCGACAGCAAACCCATCACCGTTTTTAAAAGCGTCGTTTTGCCCACACCATTACGACCGATCAAACACACCATTTGCCCCTGCGGCACATTTAAATCCACATTACGCAAAATATGGCTTTCGCCGTAATACACATTTAGTCCAGAGACATTCAAAGTCGGCGTATCAGTCTGAGTCATAGTTTTGGTGATATCCGTAAAATCGCGGCAAAAAAGAAAAAGCAAACTTTAAGGCTTAATCATAAACAATAAAGTCTGCTTTAGTTAGTAACGAATGCATCAGCGCAAAGTTGCGCGATTTTTTTTAGGGCTGGGTCAAAAAAAATTACTCAGTAATTTCACCACAGTCCGCAATGACGACAGGAGCATCAGTGGCACCGCTACGAGAGCCATGGGACTCAATATCTTTCACCACATCCATTCCTTCAACAACCTTGCCAAAGACAACGTGCTTACCATTAAGCCAAGGTGTTACAGCGGTTGTAATGAAAAACTGAGAGCCATTAGTATTTGGGCCAGCATTCGCCATACTCAACAAACCTGGAACGTTGTGACGTAGTTCAAAGTTTTCGTCTTTAAACTTATTGCCATAAATAGACTCACCGCCAGTGCCGTTACCACGGGTAAAATCTCCCCCTTGGCACATAAACTCAGGAATAACACGGTGAAAACTAGAGCCTTTGTAATGAAGGGGTTTACCCTGTTCACCCATACCTTTTTCGCCGGTACAAAGGGCGCGGAAGTTTTCGGCAGTTTCGGGGACAATGTTGGCGTAAAGTTCAAAGACAATGCGTCCGGCAGCTTCGCCACCGATAGTCATGTCAAAGAATACTTTGGGATTCGGCTGTTCGCTCACGATTGCTTGTCCTTAAAAATTTTGTAAATCGACAATAATCAATGGTACTTGATCTGATTGCCTCCACCAGAAATTGTCTCAGGGGCAACGGTTCGAATAGCTGAAAAAAGAGCGTATATTTTGGGTTCTGATTGACGGAATAGGGCTATTTCAGGTTTTACTTACAGCAAAAAATCAGCATCTCCATGACTTGGCCTATTGGATGCCATCTTTTGTTTGGCTCACAAAAATTTATTGACGGAGCTATGGCTTAGCGTCCGCTTAAAATTTCGGTCATCAGATCGAAAATAGTCGCCCGAAGTGCGGGATCGTTTTCGAGTCGATTGCTAATGCGGTTAAAGGTACTGCGAGGAATAATATCTTCGATGAGGGCGGGTAATGTTTCGTTGCAGTAGGTGCGAACTTTACTGATTGCTTCGCGGTTACCGAGTTTGCGAATACTGCCGGAATCGTCGCATCGCACTTCCCAGTCGGTTTTCTCACCTGTCAACTCTTCCACTTCTAGTAGAAGGGTCTCCATTCTATTGCCGCCGTAAATCGCGAGGTAGGCTTCGGCATATTTTCTTAAATCGCTCTGGGAAAAGGTCTGGGCGATCGCCTGTTGTTGCCAAGAAAGGGGCGTTAATTTTGCTTCGAGCTGGGGGGCAACGCCAAGGGCAATGGAGCCGATGGTCACAAGACTACCGAGGGCAAAATAGCGTAGGCGAAGGGGTAAGGACATAATCGACAAGTGTGGGTAAGGAAATGGAAACTATAAAAGATTTTGGGTTAGATAAATCTCTCTAGACAGATGTTCCTTCTAGGTAATCATGTCTATCTAAGCCTAAAGAAGCGATCTGGGGTGCAGAAGTTCCATAGTTTGGAAATTTTTGTGCCCCTAGGTTAGCGGAAAAGCTGGCAAAGTTCGAGTACTTTCGTCTGAAGAATCTCTTGGGCGATCGCTCCTTGTTTGAGTCCAGCCTCTAGCTCTAGAAGAATGGGTAGGGTTTTGAGGAGTTGTTGACCCCTTAACCGCCCGATTTCTTTACGGAGAAAGTATAGACGCTTTGGGTTCCGTAAGTCTGCTAGTTTGGCGATCGCCTTATCATCCCGCTCTCCGCTTTCCATCATGACTTTAATGATTGTCCACATGCGGAACTGCCCAATCATCGTCGCCACAATCCTCAGAGCAGGCTCGTTTTGTGCCAGTAGCTCCCCGACTAATTGAATTGCTTCGCCACTTTTACCCTCCCGGATAGCAGCACAGAGTTGCAGGCTATTTTGACTTGTCGCCGCAACCAGTTTTTGAATTTCACTGCGATTTAGAGGTTGGGGGCGATCGCCTTGGTAAATTTTGAGTTTTTCTAGCTCATTCCAGAGGCGACGACTATCATTACCGACTGCCTCCCCTAACAATTCCATAGCCCCACGGTCTAACTTGACCCCCAGCTCCTGTGCCGTACTCTTTACCCGATCTGCGAGGGCTGCCGTTTGCCACGGCGGAATGGGCGAAAATTCTCGTACCTTGGCATGTTCCTGCACAAATTTAGTGGACTTGATGCGTTTGTCCGGTTTTTTGCGTGTCGTAATCATCAAATGACTACTTTCTGGCACGACCCCTAAAGTCCGTTGCAGTTGCGTTAAGAGTGCCTCTGAGCAATTGTTACAAAACGTCGCGTCCTGCACCCACACCAACCGTCCCCCCATGCCAAAGGGCGGTGTCATCGTCTCATTTAGTGCCTCAATCGTGCTCTCTTCCTTACTGCCATCGTAGATCTGGAAGTTAAACGATAACCATGCCGGATCGAGGACTGATTGCTTAATTTGGTCTACCGCTTGGGTGATCGCGAAATCATCCTCACCCCAGAAAAAGTACACAGCCATAGCAATCCGCTAAAATCAAAACAAATCAATGTAAAGTGAACAAACGATTATTCCCTGCAACTAGACCATTATGCCGAGAACTCAACGTAACGATAACTTCATCGACAAAAGCTTTACGGTAATGGCGGATATCATCCTCAAGATTCTGCCCACCAGCAACAAATCTAAAGAAGCCTTTGCGTATTACCGTGACGGCATGTCGGCTCAGGCAGATGGTGAATATTCTGAAGCGCTAGAAAACTACGAAGAAGCCCTCAAGCTAGAAGAAGATGGCAATGATCGTAGCTATATTCTCTACAACATGGGCTTAATCTACGCGAGTAACGGCGACCATGATAAGGCGCTAGAGTTGTACCACGAGGCGATTGAGCTAAATCCTCGGATGCCCCAAGCTCTTAATAACATTGCAGTGGTTTACCACTTCCAAGGGGAACGGGCGAAACAATCTGGTGACGGAGATACGGCAGAAGCTCTCTTTGATAAGGCAGCGGAATATTGGAAGCAGGCGATTCGTATTGCTCCGAATAACTACATCGAAGCTCAGAACTGGTTGAAGACAACTGGCCGCTCTGAAATGGACGTGTTTTTCTAGCCTTACTCACCCTTAAAAAGATACGTTGCGACGGACAATAAGTGACTCGTTATTTAGATAATTTTTCTCGTCTCAACACATCCTACATTTTTGATTTTTATATTTTCTGATAGTTGAAATAATGATTGATCTCGAACAGGTTCGTAAAGTTGCCCACCTTGCCCGCTTAAATCTCACCCCCGATGAAGAAGGGGTTTTACCAGAGCAATTAAGCGGCATCCTAGATTATGTTGAGCAGCTCAAGGAGCTTGATACGGAAGGCATTGAGCCAACGACTCGCGCCATTGATGTGAGCAACATTTTCCGTGAAGATAAGCAAAAAACCTTCGGCGATCGCGAATCTCTTCTGGAGAATGCGCCTGAGCGGGAAGAGGACTTTTTCCGCGTTCCCCAGATTATGGGTGACAGCGAATAACCATTGTCGACATTTTTCGCTGTTTAACAATCAGCTAATTAAGAGTCATGCCCGATAAATCCATTTGCCGTATTGGTGTTTTTTACGATGGTAGTTTTTTCGTCTACGCCCAAAACTACTTTTATGGCAAAAAGCTGGGCTGGCTCCATTTTCCTGCGTTCCATACTCTCATAGAAAATTTTTTGAGAGATAAAGAACAAAGTTACCAGAATTATCGTGTTGTGTACGCAGGATGGTATCAAGGACTATTTACATCTAGTCAGGCAGATGCACATCAACTCAAAATCGACAGAAATCGCCACATTGATTTGATGTATGCAGGCATAGAACCTAAATTTGTGCCTATGTCAAAAAACCAGGGAGAAAAAGGTGTAGATGTAGCACTGGCTGTCGATGCGATGCAAATTTGTATGAGTGAAAAAATTGATATTGCAGTTCTTGTCACTGGGGATGGAGATTTTGTTCCACTAGTACGTTCCATTATGAAATACGGAGTACGCGTAGCAGCTGTCTATTTTGAATATAAAGATGCGAAGAGAAACTCCTACATAAATGATCGGCTTTTGAATGTTTGTAACTACTCTTTGAATATTAATTCTCTGGATGGGAATCGAAACACGCCACTCTCTTTTAAGTCTCTATTTAAAGATCTACCGCTACAAGGAGAAAACTCTTCGGCACAAGTGAAAAGTCGTACTTCAACTTTCAACTTCTAAAACATCCTTATAAGATGTGCATTCTTTCAAGATTCATGAACAGATCTCGATCTTTCTTCAAAGACGGACATATCATTCCAGAGGATTTTTTATGACCGGGCGATCGCCTCTACCGATTTATGACCACAAGAACTGAACCCTTACCCTTTGACGGCAAACCTGTCTTTGTCGATAACAACGGCACTTGGCGCGAAGCAGGCTTAAGGGGCTATGGCTATAGCAGTGACACAGGCTATCAGTACACTGTGCAATACAAAGACGACGACTCCCAAGCACAGGGAATTTTGTCAGCACAAATTAAGACATTTGCAGAGGCTCTCGGAGAAGGCATTATCGAAAATGTCTATGACCTCACTTCTGAGGCAGCAAAACAACAGATGGTCGATGCCCACAACGAATGGCGGAGCAGATATGGCATCACAGAAACCGTAGAGTGGGACGAGGCGATCGCCGCCTATGCCCAAGAATGGGCAGATCATCTCAGCGCCAATAATTTACGAGGTCACCGCCCCGACTGTGACTATGGTGAAAATATTGCCTACGCTTCGGGACAAATGCTGTCTTCCGCCGCGGTCGTAGACCTCTGGGGAAACGAAGTGCATGACTATGACTATGCAACCAATACCTGTGCGCCGGGAAAAGTTTGCGGTCACTATACCCAAGTCGTGTGGCGGGATTCTAGAAAAATTGGCTGTGGCATGGCTCGCACGGCTGATGGTAAAGAAGTTTGGGTTTGCAACTATGACCCTAAAGGTAATTGGGTCGGTCAAAAACCTTACTAGATTTCTCCATAAAAAATGGATTAGATCATGACTACTAGGGCAAAAATCTAATCCATTCTTTGGTTATTTTGATGCTGCAAAAAGAGCTAGGCGATCGCCCAATCTCTAGGAAGCGAGGGCAACCTCAAGCATTTCGTGCAGCTCACCAGAATTGTAAAGTTCGATCATGATGTCAGAACCGCCAACAAACTCACTATTGACGTAAACCTGGGGAATAGTAGGCCAGTTGGAATATTCTTTGATACCTTGACGAACTTCATAATCTTCAAGCACATCAAACGTCTTGTACTCAACACCAACACTGTTGAGAATTTGCACAACGTTATTAGAAAAACCACACTGGGGCATGAGCTTCGTGCCCTTCATGAAGACGAAAATTTTGCTGCTGCTGACAAGTTCGTCGATTTTTGCTTTGGTTTCAGGAGCTAAAGACATAGAGAGAATTCCTCGTAAATAAACAATATTGATATTGGATGAGATGTCGCAATCTAAAAATCGTTAATTAGGACGGCTCACCAGCTTCTTGCCATTTCTCTGGCGTAAATGTACGGAGGGCAAGGGCATGAATCGCTTCTGTTGCCATCTCATTTTTTAGAGCGGCATAGACCATTTGGTGCTGACGAACACGGGTTTTGCCCGCAAAATCAGGCGACACAACAATCGCTTCAAGGTGATCTCCACCGCCTGTTAAGTCCTTTACAAAGACTGTGGCATCACCGAGATGTCCTTCAATGGAATTTTTTACGGCTGCGAGGCTGACCATAGGTTTGATGGAGCAAGAAAATTTTGCATTAGTAAAGTAATCTTTATCGATTGTATCTTCACACCGTCAAAACTTGTTTCTAGGCGATCGCAATTTCGGCCTGAATTTTCTGCCACGCTTCCTGTGGATTGGCAGCTTTTGTAATGGGACGACCGATAACAAGGTGATTTGCTCCTTGTTTCACAGCATCTGCTGGGGTCATAATCCGCTGTTGATCCCCAGTTTGTGCCCAAGTCGGACGTACTCCCGGACAAACCAATGTAAAACCTTCACCACCAATAGCACGTAATTTACTGGCTTCATGGGGAGAACAAACCGCTCCATCTAAGCCACAGGTTTTTACTAGCTTTGCCATATGTTCCGCAAAAGCTGCTAATTCTAGAGAAATTTTCAGATCATCTCGTAGGTGTTCTGCACTCAAACTTGTTAGAACAGTAATTGCGATCAGCTTTGTTGTTGAGTCGCCCAATGCGTCCTTTGCCCTCTGCATCGCCTCTTGCCCAGCCACAGCGTGCATTGTTAAAAGATCAACATCGTATTCCTTGGCCGAACGACAAGCCCCCGCCACTGTATTAGGAATATCGTGAAACTTTAAATCAAGAAAAATCTTTTTATTTTTTTCCTTGAGATACTTCAACACCTCTGATCCCGTCGCCACAAATAGTTCCAAGCCCACTTTCCAGAAATTCACCTCTGGCAACGCGTCAATTAAGGCGATCGCCTGATCCAGGCTCGGCACATCTAACGGCACAATTACAACATTGCTTTGTTTTGTCATCTTCTCGTTTTTCCCAACCAAACCATTGCCTACTCTATCTCGACGGTCATCGTTTTACGAAGAAGATCGCTTTTTTGGGAATCTTCAGCCTCACACTCTCATGATATTTTCTACCTACGGGAAACCACTGAAGTGTTATAAATATTTTTCATGAAAACTTCATAAAGTCTTTAAGTATGAAGGAGCATATCTGCCAAAGGATTTATATAATTAGATTCAAATGATACGTATACCAAGTTAAAGCTGACAGCTTAACACCTGAGGTTCGTACGTATTCCCCAACAAATCATACGTATTCGCCTTTAAGCATACTTAAATCAACAATGAAAATTCTCAAGATTGTTAAAACTGCTGCTCAAGCAGGTGCTGCTGCCGCGCTCGTGACGGTGTTCCACAGTTCTCCGAGTCAAGCCTTGTCTTTCACCGCAAATCTCATGGATTTCACGGGAGATACAGCAGCAGGCAGTATAACAATTGAAGATCTTGATGGCGGCGGCGTTAGATTTTCGGCAAGTATCACAGAGCCAACTATCAATGGCGACATAGCAACAGTTGCTTTTTTGGTAGAGCCTAGCTTCTTGGATAGCTTATCAATTAATAATTTCACCTCTAACTTGGGCGACTCTCTAGATTACAGCCTTATCACTGGTAGCAGTGTTTGTAGCAAACAAGACACTGTGTTTAACGGGGGTGGCAGCCCTTGTCGAGAGGATCAACAACTAAACGTTGCTCTAGATTTTGGGAAAGGTTCATCAGATGGCTTACTCCAAAGTTTAAGCTTTGAAATTTCGGACTTAACTACTAGTGATTTTGTAGAAGCTTTTGGCCTACGTTATCAATCAACAGGTACTGGTATGGGTGGCAGTAGTAAGTTGGGTTACTATTACCCCGGCTATATGGGAACCACAAGCCAAGTCTTCTATCTCGATGAAAACCAAGCTCCCCCTGAAGGAGCAGTACCTGTAGATGAGCAACCTGAAGTGCAAGCACCAGATGAGATTAGAGTTAACGGTAAGTGGAAAAAAAAGAATAAGAAATAATTTGTTCGATACACTAAATCTTGAGGCTGTAACTACTCAGAAGTTGCAGCTTTTTTATTTAGATTTCAATTGTGGCGCAAAATAGTAAGTAGGTAATGTATGACCACAATTTGGCACTCACGTCACAAGCCATGATGAGATTAGATTTATATACAGTTGGTTCCTCCTATACACCAGGAGCATCACTCCCGAAACGGCTCCTTTGGTATTTTTTGGGAGCTGTCATTGTCAGGAGTTATTTGATTCCTTTTTCTGGTCTTAAAGTTTGGGTTTTGAAAGTTTTTGGTGCGACTATCGGTCAGGGTGTACGCATTAAACCCGGTGTCCGAGTTAAATTTCCATGGCGCTTAACAGTTGGTGATCACGTTTGGATCGGCGAAGATGCATGGCTTGATAATCTTGCACCTGTAACTATCGGTAATCATGTGTGTATCTCCCAAGGGGTTTATCTCTGCACAGGCTAATCATGACTGGACAGCGCCAGAATTTTCCCTCAAGACCCAGGCGATCGCCTAAAAAAATTTCAAAATACGAATAAAAAAATAAAAAATCTTACTTAGAAAAAGAGGCCGCTTCTAGTGCAAGGCAAAGCTGAAGCAACCTCAAATAAGCTAAATCAAACCTATGGAGAAAAAGATAACCCTGCCGAAGCTGCGGGAATACGAGAGTAACCAGCATCAAGATTCCAGAGAAAAGCGACTCTTCGACAGAGCTATCTCCAAGGCAAAATCTTAAGCTTAGGAGCCGACGATGCCGCCATCCTTACGCTTGATCACAATGGTGGAATCACGAGGAATCGGGCCATTGGGATTAGCAGGATTGTTCTCAACAGGGAAGTTGGTGCGGCTAGGATCGCCATTGCCGGGATGCTGAGTATTGATAAACATAGTTCGGCGATCGGGCGTCACTGTCAGGCCAGTAATTTCATCACCTGAAACACCTGCAAACATGCGACGGATTTCCTTGGTCTTAGTATCTGCAACCAACATCTGGTTGTTCAAACCATCCTTTTGACCACCGTCAGTTTCGATAAACAGACGACCATCAGGATCAGCCCAAAGACCATCAGGATCACTAAAGACAGCTTCAGTGCCTCTGGTATCGCGAGAAAGAACGAAAATATTCCACTCAAAAGTTGTACCAGTGTGTCTGTCAGCATCAACCCAACTCATGATGTGACCATCAGGATTGCCAATGACATTACCGCTTTCGTCAAATTCAACTGGATTTGCACCCGTTGGATCATCTTCTGTACGGCGGCTGTTATTTGTTAGAGCACAGTAGACAGTGCCGTCAGGAGCAACAGTTGTCCACTCAGGGCGATCCATCGGTGTTGCACCTAGCTCGTCAGCCGCTAAACGAGCCTTCACTAAAATCTCAGCTTGGCTACCAAACTTAGCTGCAAGGAGAGGATTATCGATGGTGAGTTCCAACCAGTCACCAGTGCCATCATCATTGAATCTTGCAACATACAAAGTTCCTTCATCAAGAGGGCTCTTACGCTGCTTGAGCATCCGCTTCCAGTTCGCAGCAGAGACAAACTTGTAGATGTAGTCAAAGCGCTGATCATCACCCATGTAACAAACTGCCTTACCACCTCTACCGATTGTGACAGCGACACCTTCATGCTTAAAGCGGCCTAGTGCAGTACGTTTTACGGGAGGCTCATTGGGTTTCATCGGATCAATTTCTACAACCCAACCGAAACGATTGTCTTCGTTCTGATAGTCATCGTTAGAGAGGTCAAAACGATCATCAAAGTTTTGCCAGCCATAGCCAAAACCATTAGTGCGGAAGCCATAGCGCGCTTGCTCGGTGGTGGGTTCCCAGTCGCCAGTTGCACCAAAATAACCATTGAAGTTTTCTTCGCAAGTTAGATATGTACCCCAAGGAGTGAAACCATTTGCACAATTATTGACTGTGCCTGCGGGTGCATTGCCTTTGGGCGTATTGAGAAGAGCATCTCCAGCAGCAGGACCACTGAATGTGACAGGAGTATTGACGTGGATACGACGGTTGTAAGCGCTGTTTTTAACGACTTCCCACACACCTTGATCATTCTGCTTGATCTCTACAACAGAGACGCCGTGGGCATGCTGAGAAATAAGAACGTCTTCAAGGCTTTCTGGGTTATCTTTGCCAAGAACGTGGCTGTTTCTGCCAAATTCATGATTGATTGCGAGAAGACCATGATTCGTTTGCTTTCTGAAGGGGAAGAAGGTCATACCATCGTGACCAATGCCAATCATTTTGGCTTGTTGGTCGGAGTTGAGGCGAGTTGCTGGGTTACCGTCCCAATCGTCATATTCATCTGTTAAAGCCGTTCCCCAAGGGATTAAAGCTTGATATTCATAATCTGCCGAGATGGTTGGAACTGGTGGATTACCTGTAGCACTAGCAACACTAACAGGATCAAAGTTGAGTAGAGCACTCCCACCAGATTTGTTCGCTACAGTTCTTGTCGTTTTTGCAGCGGCAGGTGCAGGATGCAGCACATTATTACCGGCGATCGCCCCAACGAATCCAGCTGCCGATAAAATCATGCTCTTTTTCAACATGCTCCGGCGAGACATACGTGCTTGGAGAACGTCTTGAAAGGGTCTGTTACCAGAAAAGTTACTGGGTTTACTGTCGTGTGGCATGAAAGATTTACCTTGGTTTTAAGAGATTAGTAAGGAAAGGTATAAATGAGCTAAGTTATTGATAGTTAAAGAAAAAAGATTTTAATTATCAAAGTTTAAATTGATAAATTTAGTCTTTAACATTTCTGAATTAATCCAATTCATCAATTAAAAACTGAGGATTAACTCCCCTGTCTATTAATTGCAATGGATCAACTCCTTCGTCTATCAATTGGTTGACATCAGTTTCGTCTAGGTTATTAACCCTAAGTTGATTAATAATCGAGCTTTCCACCGGACTGTCAAAGGTAGTCCTAGATGAACTAGGTGCTACTGGGTTTTCTTCTACACGAGCAATCAAAGGTCGATCACTTTGGAGGAGTGAGAAGGAAGCTTGGTTATAGGACACCCAATCGCGAACATGAGGCGATTCTTGCCATTGGGCGCGGGTAACAAAAACTGAAAAAACAGGAACAATCTCCACAACCTTTTTCCCAAGGACATTTAGTCGCAACGACTCTAAGTTAGGTCTTTGAGAAAAGGCAGAAGATATGTAGGCATTGGTTTGTTGCTCTGCTTGATGACGTATCTCTTGATAGGTCATTGAGCGGCGAACAAGTACGGTAAAAGTATCTTTCTCTACAGTCCTTGCTTCGATTGAATTTGCGATAAACGAGAGGCTAAAAAGTGCTAGAAGTGCCCCAGAAAGTACAGTACTTAACCTCATTAAAGTCTACCTTTGCATATCCTTACGTATAGCCATAAAAAAGTTTTTACGCCTATGTAAGATTATGGTGCTCGACATTAACTCAAGACTAAGAAAATAGATTTTTTCCCTTAAATTATGGTTGTATTGATTTTCGTAAAATTTTAGGTTTAAGGTGAAATTAAATTGAATTAAAAGAATGTTATTCCCCAATCAAAACAAAGCATTTATAAGACTTTAATAAGGTTTGATAAGAATTTTTCGTAACAAATTAGAGTTCAAGCTACGACTTTATTTTTTTAGAAAAACAGTAGTTTATTAATTGATTAAGTCAGCTACAAGATTGAATAATAGAGCTATTACCAACATTCACTTACTAGCTGTGATTGCCTGACCGAGGGGTCAAACTCAAGGGTTTCATGGTTTTCCAATTCACACAGATATTTCCCCCGCTGGTAGCATCAGCTGTTTTTGAGCGGGATACTTGTAGTCCTGCTGAGGAGACTGTATTTAATCTCAGGGGAGCTTGAAAGGTATCGAGTTCTGGATGTTTCGGCGGGCAAACTTTTGATGCTTTGAGAGGAATGGGACAAGTTTTGACTGAAACAGAACGTACTTGTCCTTAAGCAAGTTTCGAGAAATATAACCAACTCCAGTGCGACTCAAGCTTAGTGCGGCGATCGCTAAACATTAAACTCTCGCTCACTTCTGTGCAAACTAAACCTGTACTGAGCAGTGAACGAATAAAAGTCACATCAAAATCAAGGAGCAAATTACTGCTAATGTCAGCGGCTTTAGTGTCTATACTTTATGGCTCTAAAAAATGTCACGAAAGGCGATCGCTCTCCTCCATTTTCTACTCAGGAAGGCGATCGCCTATTAATTTCAGCTAGATAAAAGGCTATTTTTTACCTTTCCACTCCAGACCTTTCAGCATATCCATGCGAGAGAAAGCACTTTGCGCCATTTGCTTCATGTACATATCCGTATCTTCGCTTTCCGCCAACTCCTTTAGAGCTGCCACCGCACGCTCATCTTTAATCGAACTCAGCGCATTAATAATTGCCACACCTAAAGCCGGATTATCAGAAGAATTCAGTACATCGAGCAAAGTATCTAAAGCAGGTACACCAATGACTCCCAACGCCATCGCTGAAGCAATATTCACGACAGGATTTTCGTCTTGGAGAGATTCTTTTAGACCCTCGATGCCTTCCTCTGGAAACTCTTCTTCAGGGTAGTTCAGAGAAACTTGCGCTAATGCCTTTGCACAGCTACTACGCACAGTTCCGTTATCGCTAGCTCGCAATGTCTCCACGAGAGCCGGAACCGTTTCAACACCAACAGCACCAATGGTTTTCACTGCGGCACGACGATAGGTTGTATCGGTTTCGTCGAGGACAGACATTAGACGAGAAATGGTATCGTCATCCTTCGACTCTACGATTTCCCACATCGCCCGGTCACGCAGGTGGGGATTCGGGTTTTTTAGTTGCTCAAATAAAGCGTCTTGGGACATGACAGTTTAGAAAATTGTTATAAAAAAAGTTTTAAAAAGGTTA
The DNA here is from genome assembly GCA_964638765.1 of uncultured Synechococcus sp. Classification (GTDB taxonomy): domain Bacteria; phylum Cyanobacteriota; class Cyanobacteriia; order Cyanobacteriales; family MRBY01; genus MRBY01. Next base: position 31,479 of record CAZXBK010000014.1, read on the forward strand.
GCCAAATCAGCATATCTGCCTAGTGCTAATCCATTGGCTAGTGTACGAGAGGACAGATTCGAGCGTCGATAGATTGTGGTAAATCTCAATCTTTTCCTCGCATTTCGGTCAAGGCTTGGATCAGAGTAATCACAGATTCAGTAATGTTTTGTCCTGCTGTATCAATAATCAGGCGATCGCCCGTCCAAGGGTCATATTCCCGATTCACGACGTCCTGCCAAGTCGGTAATTTGAGATTACAGATATCGGTTTTACGGGTTTCGATACGGCGGCGGTGTTCATTTTTGTCCGAGCAAATCACTTCAATATTGATAAATTCAGCTTGGTTTTTGGTGGCGACTTCTTCCCATTCACGCCGGGTTAATTGAATTGGATTACAGGAATCGGCAACGACAGACTGCCCTAACCGTAAATTGTCGGCAGCTAAACGATAGGACAAGCGATACCCTTCGCCTTCTACCTTCAAATTACAGAGATCTCGTAATGCCTGTTCAACGGTGTCAATGCGTACATAGGTTGCGCCGAAGTGTTGGGTTAAAGCTTTCGCCAAGGTGGTTTTACCAGTGGCGGGTAATCCTGAAAAAATAAACAAAGTTGGTCGATTCATCACGGTTTAAATGATGTGGATATGCCGAATATGTAGGAGGAATTAGAGGCCCATTGCCCGTAATTTGCGTAGATTATTAAAACCCCTTCCCTCCTTCGGAGACCTTCCCCAAGGAAGGACAGAGGTTACCAAAGAATCTATCTGTATCCTGTTGTTTCAAAACAATTTTCTTCACTACCCTTAAGAAAAAACTAGCGATAAAGTGGCGAAGACGATGATTAAAGCATACGCAGCCTTTGAAGCGGAAGGGGAACTGAAGCCTTTTGAATATGACCCCGGCGAACTGAAGCCCAACGAAGTCGAAATCGATGTGAAATATTGCGGCATTTGTCACAGCGATGTCAGCGTTATCGATAATGAATGGGGCATTTCATCCTATCCCGTTGTGCCCGGCCATGAGGTCGTTGGTGAAATCTCAGCAGTCGGCGATCGCGTCACAAATCTCAGCGTGGGACAAATCGTGGGTTTGGGGTGGCATTCAGGTTATTGCGGTGAATGTATGCCCTGCACCTCAGGTGACCAAAATCTTTGTGCGACAGCCCAACCGACAATCGTGGGACACCACGGCGGCTTTGCAGACAAAGTTCGGGCAGAAGCTGTAAGCGTTATACCCATTCCTGATGGGATTGACCTTGAGGCAGCGGGGCCTCTTTTCTGTGGTGGCATTACGGTGTTTAATCCACTGGTGCAATTTGACATTGAACCCACGTCGAAAGTGGCAGTGATCGGTATTGGCGGTTTGGGTCATATCGCGCTGCAATTTCTCAATGCTTGGGGTTGCGAAGTCACAGCATTTACTTCTAGTGAAAGTAAACGACAAGAGGCGCTAGAACTTGGTGCTCACGAAACTCTCAATTCCCGTGATTCTGAGGAACTAGAAGCAGCGGCGGGAAAATTTGATCTGCTGATCTCGACAGTCAATGTCAAACTCGACTGGAATAGCTACCTCAACACCCTCAAGCCCAAAGGTCGTCTGCATTTTGTCGGTGCAACTTTAGAGCCTTTAGACATTAATGCTTTTGCGCTAATCATGGCGCAACGGTCGGTCTCAGGTTCTCCCGTCGGTAGTCCTGCCACGATCGCCAAAATGCTGGAATTTGTGAAGCTTCACGGCATTGAGCCTGTGATCGAGACCTTTAGTTTTGATGAGGTGAATGAGGCGATCGCCAAACTCAAAGAAGGTGATATCCATTACCGTGCGGTGCTGTGTCGCTAAATTTTAAGTAATAAAAAAAGTAAGTCTTGTTCGACCATGACTCGAAAGATAATGGAGACTATATTTCAAGTCTGAACAGTAATCGCAAATGTTCTGCGTTTCACTGCTATCACCTATGAAAAATACGACACGAGCTTTACTTGCTTTTTTAACGCTACCTACGGCGATCGCCCTGTCCCCATTGCCGTCCTTATCATTACCTCTACCCCATATTAATGAGGGTGAATCCTACGGTGAATTACGAAAGGAGTTACTGGAGTTAGGTTGGCAGCCGCACATTCTTGACCCGGTAGATAACAGTCCCTTCGTCCAAGATCTTAAGGCGCAGGGCTGGTCTGAGATTCATGCCTGTTCGGGCACAGGGCTGGGGTTGTGCGCGTTTATTTTTCAAGATTCATTGGGAAATTCTTTGTCTATCAGCACGTACAACAACTATCCGGGGCTGGCTGAGTCAGAGGCGGACCGATTCTTGATTTATGGCTGGAGCTACCAAGAGAACAACAACGAAACAACCTCAGAGTAATTTTTATGGCTGTCTTGTCATGGGCGGCGATCGCCAAACTTAAAGACGGCGATATCCATTACCGTGCAGTGCTCTGTCGTTAAATAATCGTTATCTGTGGGCGTTTCCCGAAACGCCCCTACAAAAGTTTTTCGAGATTTGGGCACATTTCAGCTCGTAAACCAGAGACAATAGACAATATTGTCATCCCGCATTTTCCCAAGGTTCTATGTATCCGAGTTTTTTGCCGCCCCTCGTCAACCAGCTAACTGAACCCGCCGCTATTGATTTCGCGAAAAGTCTTCAGCAAGAGGCGATCGCCACCCCTTTACGCTCGGAACCTATTTTGACCAGCTTTACCCAAGCAGGGACAGGCGATATCCCAATTTTGTTAATCCACGGCTTTGATAGTTCGGTGCTGGAATACCGTTATCTCATGCCAAAGCTAGCCGAACACCACGAAGTGTGGGCAGTGGATCTCCTCAGTTTTGGTTTCACAGAACGTCCCGCAGAACTAGCTTTTAACCCCGAAACGATTTGCGCGCATCTTTATAGTTTTTGGCAGCAAAAAATTAATCGCCCTGTACTTATTATTGGTGCGTCAATGGGTGGCGCTGTGGCTCTAGATTTTGCGTTAAACCATCCTGATGCAGTATCTCAAATCACGTTACTGGATAGCGCTGGTCTCGCACCAAAACCCTTTAGTCGCTTTGTGATGGTGCCGCCTTTAGATCGTTGGGCAACGGGATTCCTCGGCAGTATGAATGTCCGTCGCAAAATTTGCCTCAGTGCCTATTACGATAAGTCCCGCGTCAATGAAGATGCGGTTATCTGTGGGGCAATGCATTTGGGGTGCGATCGCTGGCAGGCAACCCTAATTGCGTTCACAAAAGGCGGCGGTTACGGCTCGTTTTATCCCAGACTGAAAGGCATTACTCAACCGACCCTAATTCTTTGGGGCAAACAGGATCAAATCCTCGGCACGAAAGACCCGTTAAAGTTTGAGAAAGGCATCCCCAATAGCACTTTGGAGTGGATTCCCGACGCTGGACATTTACCTCACGTTGAGCAGACAGACCTCGTGCTGGAGAAGATTTTGGCGTTCTGCTCTTCACCTGCCACCGCAGTAGGCTAAACTGAGGTTAAGATTTATTACAAAGTTTTCTCGAAAACCATATTAAAGGAGTTCGTTATGGCAGCCCCTGAACCTACTGTTAAACCCAATATTGAAGATCCTAAGTTCGGTTTTAATTTCTATTCTGAAAAGCTAAACGGTCGCGCAGCAATGATCGGTTTTATTATTGCGATCACCATTGAGCTAATTACCCACGAAGGCGTTGTCAGCTGGCTCGGCTTAATTTAGACCTTGACGAAAGATGCTTGATGTGGACATAGCATTAACTCAAATGCTTTTCTACATAGCCTCTAATTTTCCCGACTGAAATAACACTAAGCTGTAAATAACTTACAGGTATTAGTTTGATTCCCGTTTTAGGTATTAATGCGGGAATTTTTTTGTCTTTTTGCAGAATTTTGGACAGGTGCTCTTTAATAGAGGATTACGACGCACCGAGCACGACAGATCTGCCATGATTCGCATCAACGAAATTAAGCTTCCCCTCGACCACCCTGAAGAGGCGATCGCCGCAGCTATTTGCAAGAAGCTAGATCTAAAGCCCCACGAACTGTTGGACTACGAAATTTTTAAGCGTAGTTTTGATGCACGGAAGAAGAGGAATATTCAGCTCGTTTATATTTGCGACGTAAAGACCCACAAGGACAAGTCACTCCTAAAGCGCTTTCGGAAAGATCCCCATGTCATCGAAACGCCAGATATGACGTACAAAATGGTGGGTCACGCGCCGGAAGGTTATGAGGAACGTCCCATCGTAATTGGTATGGGGCCTTGCGGCATGTTTGCGGGTTTAATGTTGGCGCGGATGGGCTTTCGGCCAATTGTCTTGGAGCGAGGCAAAAAGGTTGATGAACGCACGAAAGATACTTTTGCGTTTTGGAAAAAACGAGGCGAGTTTAACCCTGAATCTAATGCGCAATTTGGGGAAGGGGGCGCTGGTACTTTTTCCGATGGCAAACTCTACAGTCAGGTGCGCGATCGCCAACATTACAAACGGAAGGTTTTAGAAGAGTTCGTCGAAGCCGGAGCAAATCCTGAAATTCTCTACATCGCAAAACCCCACATCGGTACTTTTAAGTTGGTCGGTGTTGTCAAAAAAATTCGCGCAACCATTGAATCCCTCGGCGGTGAAGTTCGGTTCCAAAGCAAAGTAAAAACTGTCGAAATCGAAGACCGAAAAGTAAAAGGTGTAACCCTAGAAAATGGCGAATTTATTGCCAGTTCCCATGTAGTGATGGCAATGGGACATAGCGCGCGGGAAACCTTTCAAATGCTCTATGACCAAGGCGTTTACATCGAACCCAAACCCTTTTCCATTGGCTTCCGCATTGAGCATCCTCAACCCCTCATCGATGAATGTCGTTATGGCGAATTTGCCGGAAATAAAACCCTCGGTGCGGCAGATTATAAGCTGGTTCACCACTGCAAAAATGGGCGATCTGTTTATAGTTTTTGTATGTGTCCCGGCGGTTTAGTCATTGGCGCAACCTCCGAAGAAGGTCGTGTTGTGACGAATGGTATGAGTCAATATTCACGCAATGAACGAAATGCTAATGCGGGAATTGTTGTGGGTATTACTCCTGAAGAAGATTATCCTGATCATCCCCTTGCAGGTGTCGATCTCCAACGTAAATTAGAATCAAAAGCTTTTGAACTGGGCGGCAAAGATTACAGTGCACCGGGACAATTGGTGGGAGATTTTCTCGCGGGTCGTTCTTCAGAAGAATTAGGCAAAGTAAAGCCGTCCTACGCACCGGGAGTTCACCTTACTGATCTCAGTACCGCCTTACCAGACTTTGCCATTGAAGCGATCCGAGAAGCCTTGCCAGCATTCGATAAAAAAATCAAAGGATTTGCAATGGATGAAGCGATGTTAACAGGTGTTGAAACTCGGACTTCTTCACCGATTCGCATGAAGCGTGGCAAAGATTTTCAGAGCATTAATACAGAAGGTTTGTATCCCGGCGGTGAAGGTGCTGGATATGCAGGAGGGATTCTCTCGGCGGCAATCGATGGCGTGAAAGTAGCAGAGGCGATCGCCGTAGATATTCTCAGAAGTTAGACCAATTAGAATAATGGTAAGTGATACTCACCGATGGGATCTAGCGATGGTGCAAGCAACTATTCCTTCAGCAAAACTCTACGAAGAAGATTATGCTCAGTGGGCAGAGTTGATGGCGCAGTTGTTGCAGGATGGCGCATTTGATCGGCTTGATATTGAAAATATTGCAGAGGAGTTACGGGACTTGTCGAAACGGGAGCGCGATCGCCTGTTGAGTAGCATTCGCTTGATTTTGCATCATTTACTCAAATGGGATTATCAAATCAATAAACGTTCTCGCAGCTGGCAAATCACCATTGAAAGGGAGCGGAATAATATCGAGCTGTATTTAGAAGATAGCCCCAGCCTAAAAAGATATTTAGCCCAAGAATGGGTCGCGAAGATGTATCGAAATGGTCGCTTAAATGCCATACAAGAAACGGGATTGGATTTCCCCAAAGAATGTCCTTATCAAATCAAAGACATCTTAGAGCGAGACATCCAATTCACAGATTAAAGGCGATCGCCCTCGATATGATCAAGAAATAGAGAGTAGAAAACCAATGATTTTAGAAATTTCTGGGGATGGGGCGATCGCCGCGACGGAGTTATTGTTTGCGAAGAATGACCTCGATGGATCGTGGGAAACGCCGAATGATATCGAGCGAGAAGGCACTCTGGTGACCATTGCGACGATTATTGGGATAGTCGGTGGGTCATTAACCATTGCAGAGAAGTTATACAAATGGAAACAGCATTGCACGAAGCCAGAAAGCAATATCAAAATCGAGAAGGTGTTGTTGATTGGCGATAACAATCGGCGATTATTACTGAAGGATGCGACGTTGAATCAACTGAAAGAACTTTTAGACGAGTAAATTCAAGTCCTCTACTCGGGGAAATTTTCGGTAAGTGATGTCAACCTATGG
>CAZXBK010000015.1:0-37074 GCA_964638765.1 uncultured Synechococcus sp.
CTTGAAGATTTCACTGGTGCTAGCGTTTCTCTGACTTTCACCGCTGCTTCTAGCCCCATCTATCTCGTTGGTGGTGGTGCTGGTTTTGGTGTTAACTTCCCTGCTGGTCCTGTTGACATCTCCCTTGGTTATCTTGCTGATGACCACAACTCTCCTGGTGAAGGCGATGGTCTTTTCAACGGTGAGTATGGTGCACTTGCTCAAGTTGCATTCAACCTTGGCTCTCGCGCTGAACTCGGTTTTACCTACGTCAACAGCTACCAACAAGGTGCTTTGTTTGACTTTGGTGGTGACGCCAACCTTGTTGGTACTCCTGGTACTGCTCCAGCTAATGCGATTACTGGTGAAGGATTATCGCACGAAGCAAATAGCTTCGGTCTTCAAGGTAAGTTTGACGTTACTGAGAAAGTTTCCCTCGCAGCCTATGGTCTCTACTCTGATGTTGATATCATCGGTGGTGGCGATGCAGAGATTTGGAGCTATGGTGCAGGTGTTTCCTTTGCTGACCTCGGTAAAGAAGGAAATGTTCTCGGCTTCTTCGCTGGTGTACCTCCTTATGTTGGCGGTGGCGACGAAGATCCTCTTCAAGTTGAAGCTTTCTATAAGTACCAACTTAACGACAACATCTCCATTACTCCTGGTATCATCTGGTTGAATGATCCTGCTCAAGGTGCTAACAACGAAGAAGACGCTATTATCGGTACTGTCCGTACTACCTTCAAGTTCTAAGATTTTTAGCTAGTTATATAGCCTAAACTTCTAAATGAATTATTTGAAAACCTCGCCTTTGGGCGGGGTTTTCTTTTATGGTGACTGTGGTGAATTGCGAGAAAGAAAATGAGTTCAGTAAGTGTTTTTGGTATTGGACTGATGGGAGCACCGATCGCTCTCACCTTGAATCAGTCAGGCTATCAAGTCACAGCTTACAATCGTACAGCTAGTAAATTAGAAACCCTCAAAAAGAGTGAAATCTGTACTACGACAGCCATTAACGGGGCGATCGCCGCATCAGATTATTTGCTGTTAACCCTGAGTGATGCAAAAGCAATTAAGTCAGTTTTATTCGCCGATACTGCAGATTTTACAAACAAAACCATTATTCAAATGGGGACAATCTCTCCTAATGAAAGTCGTGAAATTGCCGCGAAAATCCTTGACCGAGGCGGTTCCTATCTAGAAGCTCCAGTATTGGGCAGCATTCCCCAAGCCAAAGCTGGCACATTATTGGTCATGGCTGGTGGAGATGCCACAACCTATGAAAATTGTTTGTCACTTCTAAAACAATTGGGAGAAGAACCTCGTCTGATTGGGGAAGTAGGCTCGGCCGCAGCGTTAAAACTGGCTTTAAATCAACTTATTGCTGCATTAACTTCCGGATTTTCCTTAAGTTTGGGCCTAATCCAAAGAGAAGGGGTTGACCTCGAACAATTTATGGCGATTCTTCGGGATAGTGCCCTTTATGCGCCGACCTTTGATAAAAAATTGCAGCGGATGGGCGATCGCCACTTTGATAATCCAAACTTCCCAACGAAGCATTTGCTAAAGGATACAGACCTTTTCTTACAAGTGGCAGCAGCAGCAAATCTAAATAGTGATGGATTAGCTGGTATTCGAGAAATTATTGCCCAGGCAGTAGCAAAGGGCCTTGCCGATCAAGATTATTCCGCAATTTATAACGTGATTAATCCGCCACAGGAGTAACCAATTTACCGACTGTACAATTGCGTCCTTTTGCCTTGGCTTCGTACAGCGCGCGATCAGCAATCTCTAAAAAATGAGACATTGTTTGCTGATGCTGAGGTTTTTCAATAGAGGCAATGCCTAAACTGATCGTCACATAAGGAGAAATTTTTGATTGTTCATGGGGCATTTGTAATGAGCGCACGCTACTTTGAATTTTGTCGGCGATAGTTTCGGCACCTTGATAATTTGTCTCAGGTAGCAAAATAATGATCTCTTCACCGCCATAGCGAGCCACTAAATCAGTTGGTCGTTTAACTTGAGCGGCGATCGCCTGAGCAACCTCAAATAAACAATGGTCGCCAGCTTGGTGACCGTAAAAATCGTTAAAACGCTTAAAGTAATCAATGTCCGCAAAAATTAACGAAAACGGTGTTTGGTGTCGGAGCATTAAGCGCCATTGTCGTTTAAAAACTAGATCAAAAACGCGCCGATTTGCTAATTGTGTTAGCGGGTCAATCGCCGCTAAACGTTGCAATTGTTCATGGGTGGCTTCTAAGCGCTGGTAAAGCTTCGCTTGATTGAGTAAATGTTTAACGCGGTGCTTTAAAATTGCCCAGTTAATCGGTTTAGTAATAAAGTCCGTGGCGCCTGCATCAAACGCTTGGGTCACTGATTGAGGATCTTCTAACCCCGTAATCATTAAAATAGGCGTACGACTCATTGTTTGTAGAAGTTGTCCCGGCTGGTCAGAGACCTCTGCAAATAAATAGGCTGCGTCTAGGACACCAGCGTCATGTTGATGATTGTTATTTGGGTGATGTTGGGGCGTTGTCGTCGAAGCGGGAACCATAATTTGTTTGAGCTTATGGCAAAATTCGACGCCATTCATCACTGGCATCATAAAATCGAGCAAGATGATATCGGGGATGCGTTGCAAAAATAGCTCAACACCAATAGCACCGTTCGCCGCTTCGACTACTTCGTAGCCCTCTTTTTCCATTGCAAAGCGGATCAAGCGACGCATGACTGGATCATCATCCACAACGAGGATGAGATGCTTATTTTGCGGCGGTGATGGCTCGATAGTCATAAGGTCTCATCAAGAATGCTGCCATCAAAGAGGCGATCGCCTCTTTAAGACATCTCGTAAGCTGTCCGCACAAGTGCGAAGTCTCCAAGGACTAGTTAGATCTTGTTTTGATCACATTTATGCAAATCAATTGCAGAGGGTAATCGCAAATTGCTTGTCTACTATGTGCTCGTCACAATTGTAGGAATCTCTTAGAATTCTGACAAAGAAACTGGATTTTGCCTTGCATAGGATTACTCCATCTTAAGGGGGCATCTGTAATTTCAGAGCAGCGATCTCCAAATCATGTGCTGATTTAAGAAAATCTCTCTAGATTAGTCAACAATGTGTAAGTCTAAGATAGCTTTTTTGGATAAAAAACAAGGTTCAAAGGTAGCACTTTCTAAAGCTCCATTACATTGCAAGTGCCCATGAAAAAACGCACAACTATTAGCAGCTATTAGTTCTCAGTATTGTTGGGCGATCGCCGCAAATATTCGTTGTTGAAAATTCAGGGAAGGAGATCCGGTACGAACTTAATCGCGGTCTACCTGGGTCATGCGCCGCACATTGAGGGTATCGCTCATATTTTTGATTTGGTTCATGCTGTAGGTCAGCTGCTGAGCATCACGAATATCGATACTGAGAGAAATAATGGCGGGTTTACTCTGGCTCGTTTTAACGCTGGCTTTGCGAACATTGATATTTTGATCACTGAGGCGGGACAAAATATCTTTCAAGACACCCACACGGTCGATAACTTCGATACTGAGATCAACCGGGTAGACGGGAGGCTGTTCGTTTTCGTGATTGGGATTCCAATGGACAGGGATGAGGCGATCGCCTTCAAAATTATGGACATTACTACAACCACGATGGTGAATCGAAATACCTTTATGACTGCGGGTGATCACACCGATAATGGGCTCACCGGGAAGCGGCGAACAACAGCCAGCCAAACTGTAAACCAGACCTTCGATGCCGGCGATCGGATATTTATAACTATCAGACGTAAGATTTTTGGGCGTTTTAGTTGGATTTAGGGGAGCTTCCGTTTCCAGTTGAGGTAAATTGTCCTCCTCTTGATCCCGCACTAAATCCCGCCAGCGGTTCACCACATGATTTAGGGTAACTTCGCCGTAACCTAATGCCGCCAACAAATCATCTGTGCATTGATAATTGCACTTTTCGGCGACAGATTGCATAGCATCTGACTTGAGGATGCTGTCCAAACCTTTTTTGCCTAATTCTTTTTCGAGAAGACTGCGGCCACGCGCTAAATTTTCATCACGGTGGGAGCGCTTAAACCATTGACGAATCCGGTTTTTGGCGCTGGGTGTCACCACATAATTTAGCCAATCGAGATTCGGGTGGGCATTTTTCTGGGTAATAATTTCGACAATATCGCCATTTTGCAGTTTTGTATCGAGGACGCTCAGACGACCATTAATCCGTGCCCCTTTCATGTGGTTGCCAACTTCGGTATGGATACGATAGGCAAAATCAATAGAAGTTGCCCCTTTCGCTAAGGCGATTACATCACCATTGGGCGTAAATACGTAAACATCATCTTCAAAGAGATTGTCTTTGAGGTTATCAATATATTCTTCAGCATCTTTCAGGTCACTTTGCCATTCCAATAGCTGACGCAACCATGTGAATTTCTCGTCGGCGGAGGAAATCGTCGCCCCGGAATGACCGACCTCTTTATATTTCCAGTGGGCCGCAATTCCGTATTCGGCGATATGGTGCATTTCCATTGTCCGAATTTGTACTTCCAGAGGACGACCATTAAGACCGACAACCGTGGTGTGGAGAGACTGGTAGCGGTTCGGTTTAGGAAGACCAATGTAGTCTTTAAAGCGACCGGGGATCGGCTTAAAGGCATCGTGAATAACGGCTAGGGCACGATAACATTCGTCATTACTTTCGACGATCACGCGGATACCTGCCACATCAAAGATTTCATCGAAGGCTTTATGTTGCCGCTGCATTTTGTTGTAAATGCTGTAGAGATGTTTTGGGCGGCCTTTAATTTCCCACACGTGGAGATTCAACTTATGGAGGCGATCGCGGACTAGTTCGATAGCGTCATTTACCCTTGCTTCGCGCTCAGCCCGTTTTTCGGAGATATGCTCCTGCATTGCCCGGTAAGCGCTGGTTTCTAAATATTTAAAACAGAGATCTTCTAGTTCCCATTTGAAGCGCCAAATTCCCAAACGATTGGCGAGGGGCGCAAAAATTTCTTTTGTTTCTAAAGCAATTCGTTTTTGTTTGTCTTCGCGTAAATGCTCTAGGGTGCGCATATTGTGGAGGCGATCAGCGAGCTTAACCACAATGACACGAATATCCTCTGCCATTGAGAGAAACATTCGTCGGAAATTCTCTGCCTGTCGTTCAGTCTTACTGGAAAATTTGAATTTTGTGAGCTTAGTAACCCCTTCAACGAGCTGTCGCACTTCTTCGCCAAAATGCTCTTCAATTTCTTCGGGGGTGACGTCGGTATCTTCAACGACATCGTGTAAAAATCCAGCCGCAATCATGGCACTGTTACCACCAAGATCCCGCAACAAACCCGCAACGGCAACGGGATGCTCAATGTAAGGCTTACCGGATTTTCGCATTTGCCCTTCGTGGAGGGTATGGGCAAAACGGAAAGCATTACTAATGAGCTGGCGATCGCCCAACGAGATTTCAGACTCGTCAACCCCATAAAGATAATCTTTAAGCCACGCAGGTAGAGGAATGTCGAATTTTTCTGGAGCGGGTACTGGGGAAACAGCCATGGAAATGCACAGGTTGGGTAAGGCGAATAGTTAGCAACAGGCAACGACGTAAAGACAAAACATAGCGCAGTATTGCTAAAGATTAAAACGACCCTTCATATTACGAACAACAAGTCAGCGTCACAGTAATGAATCCCGTGAAGCTGAACTTTTGAAAAATTGCATTAAAGCCGTTTTAATTATCTTAATTGTTACTTAAAAATCGTTTTTTGCACAAAAAAAAGTACCAATGAGTGATACCACATCACACCTATGACATATTTCTAGTTGTTTATCCTCATCTCCCATGTCTTTGGATTCTTTTGCAACGTCTTACCATTCCCTGCAAACTGCCTGCGACGCGCTGCGGGAGCAACTTATATCAAGGGATTCTTTTGAGCACAAGAAATTAGCGCAGCAGGGTCAACAACTTTTACAGCTTTGGCAGCAAAATTTTGCAACAGTGCAGGGAGACACTTTATCTGGGACAGCTTTTCACCAGTGGCGATCGCTACATACTGAGATTCACCGTGAATTAAGACTGCTCAATATGGATTTGATGTTTCTGGGTAATAGTCGCTCGGCCCAAACCCAAACGGCTAAACAAAAAACAGCCGGCGATCGCCTCGAAAAAATTCTGCAATATTGCAAGCAAATCCAAGAAATTATTTGCTCGGACGATCCACACATACCGGAAGCGTAAAGTGAAATTCGCTGCCTTTACCTAACGTACTATCCACCCAAATCTGACCATGGTGGGCTTGAATAATACGGCGACAAACAGCTAAGCCTAAACCATAACCTTCTTTCGTTGAGTCACGCTTTAAGCGAAAGTGCCCTTCAAAAATCTTTTCCTGCTCATCTTCAGGAATACCGTGGCCGTGGTCAATAATACTCACTTGCACCTTTTGGAGAGTTCGGTGGAGACCCACTAATTTCACTTCGCCATTGACCGAACTGTACTTAATCGCATTGTCCAGAAGATTTACTAAAACCTGTCTTAATAGCTCTGCATCCCCATAAACCTCCGGCAAATCAGAAGGCATATCAACGGTTAATTGAATCGAACGACGTTGAAAACGCGTATTCATCTGCACCAAAACATCCTTACACAAATCATTTAAATTCATGCGGTGGGGCTTAATATCGAGCTTTGTTGATAACTGCCGCGACTCATCCAGCAACTCCGTAATCATACGGTTCATGATTTGTAGCTGGTTTTTCGCCTGTTGGTACAGCTGATGCTTTAAGTCACTTGTTTTCGCCGTTTCTGGGCGCTGGGCAATAATCTCTAATGTTTCAAGGGCGATCGATGTTCCCGTTAATGGGCTACGCAAATCGTGGGCCAGCATCGCTAGAATTTGATCTTTAAACTCAATTTGTTTCGCTAACTCTTCCTTTTCTCGCTGCAACTGAAAAATTTCATCAGACAATCGCATCACATCTGCCGAGTGCGATCGCCGCTCTGCATCTAGCTCAGTGCGTGCCGTCTGCTCACTAAACTCATCATAATTTTGTTTTAAATCATCTAAAGCCTCTTGCCATTGACCCCACCACCGTTTTAGATCCGGCAAAATACTACTGCCCGCAAACACCTGCATCGGTTTTGGGAAGACCTTTACCAAAGACGGCGTTGCCACCAAGCGATACAGCTCCACCAACTGGGGCTGCTCTTTAATATCAATAACTTCTAACGAAAAATCGTAATCCTGCTCTAGGTTGGCGAGGTGATCCCTGACCTGCTTAATATCGGCACGGTGGGAAATACGCTCATCAGTAAAAAGCAACAGTTGCAGTTGAGGCACAACTGCTACCGACTTCGACTCATCACTTTTCAAATGCTTTTCAGAAGACACAGGCTTTCGACGCAGAGTAAACGAGCCCCATCACAAAATGTTCGGCAATGCGAACCAACCCAGATTCCTAGAGAAATGACAGAATAATCGTCTTATCCACAAAATAATACCGAATAACAACAATTGTAAGCCGTCAAAGGCACTTTCAGGCAAAAAGAGCGATCCCTCAGACCTTAGCAAGATGCGATAGAACAACCAAATCGTTTTAGAATCTTACCAACGACTTTACCGAGCACCTGATCCCGACAGAAGCTAATGGTCTAGTCACCCTCTCAAAATCGTTATCTAGCGACATTCTTAAGGAAGGAATACCACTATGGCTTTAGGCTACGTTGCCCTTGTTCTCCATGCCCACCTGCCCTTTGTCCGTCACCCCGAAAGTGATTTTGTCCTCGAAGAAGAATGGCTATTTGAAGCGATTACAGAGACCTATATTCCTTTACTCCACGTTTTTGAAGGTCTAAAGCGCGACGGGATCGATTTTAAAATCACCATGAGTATGACACCACCATTGGTGGCTATGCTCCGGGATCCACTCCTCCAGGATCGCTACGATGCCCATATGGCACTGTTGATGGAGTTGGTTGAAAAGGAAATCGTCCATAACAAGCACAACGGCCACATTAAGTACCTAGCTGAGTATTATCACAAAGAATTCAGCGATATCTTGGCAACTTGGGAAAAGTACGACCGCGATCTCGTTAAGGCGTTTAAGCAATTTCAAGATTCTAATAACCTCGAAATCATCACTTGCGGCGCAACCCACGGTTATCTGCCGTTAATGAAGATGTATCCCCAAGCCGTTTGGGCACAGCTTCAAGTGGCTTGCGAGAGCTATGAAGAGAATTTTGGTCGTCCTCCTAAAGGAATTTGGTTACCGGAATGTGCATACTATGAAGGTTTAGAGCGGATGCTAGCGGATGCTGGTTTGCGCTATTTCCTCACCGACGGTCACGGCATTCTCTATGCACGTCCCCGTCCCCGCTACGGCAACTATGCTCCGGTCTTTACTGAAACTGGTGTTGCTGCTTTCGGTCGGGATCACGAGTCTTCACAGCAGGTATGGTCTTCGAAAGTTGGCTATCCGGGGGATGTTTGCTACCGCGAATTTTATAAAGACTTGGGTTGGGAAGCGGATTACGAGTACATCAAGCCTTACATCATGCCTAACGGTCAACGGAAAAATACGGGCATCAAGTATCACAAGATTACTAGTCGTGATGGCGGCTTATCGGAGAAGGGTCTATACGATCCCTACTGGGCGCGAGAGAAAGCGGCGGAACATGCGGGCAACTTTATGTACAACCGTCAAAATCAAGTAGGTCGTCTTAATAAGATGATGGGTCGCCATCCCCTTGTTGTATCACCTTATGATGCGGAACTCTTTGGTCACTGGTGGTATGAGGGACCTTGGTTTATTGACTACTTCTTCCGTAAGTCCTGGTATGACCAAGATACCTACGATATGACGCACCTTGCGGACTATCTCCGGATGGAACCAACACAACAGGTTGCTGTACCTTCCCAGTCGAGTTGGGGTTATAAGGGTTTCCACGAGTATTGGCTAAATCACACAAATGCTTGGGTTTATCCTTACCTCCACAAAGCTGCAGAACGAATGATTGAGTTGTCGACTAGGGAAGCGGAGGATGAGCTGGAGGAACGGGCTCTAAATCAAGCCGCACGGGAACTGCTTTTAGCACAATCTTCTGACTGGGCGTTTATTATGCGGACAGGCACAATGGTTCCTTACGCTGAGCGACGCACAAAGAGCCATGTTTTACGTCTCGAAAAAATCTACGATGATGTCAAGATCGGTAAGATTGATTCGGGTTGGCTAGAAAAAGTTGAAAAGATGGATAACATCTTCCCGAATATTGATTACCGCGTTTATCGCCCCCTTTAAAGTCGTGAATTAATTCATCTCAGATCCCTTCTATGCAAGTTAGGAGGGATTTTGTTTTGATAGAGATATTTGATGCCGTGGCAATGGTCATTTTTCTCTGTAATGGGCTATGCAATTATTGTGGTTTCGGCGAGATTTACGGTTATTAGATAATGAATGTGTCGCTGAGGCGATCGCCTACGGAGATGAGGTGGTGCCGTTTTTCATTATTGATCCGTGGTTTTATCGAAATACGAATTTAACGGCGTTGCGAGTACGGTTTTTGTTTGAGTCACTGCTGGATCTTGATGATAATCTGCGGGCTTGTGCCAGTCGTTTATATCTTTTTGAAGGTGAATCTTTTGCTGTCATTCAACAACTGACTCGCTTTTTTCTTGGGCAAAATTTAACACCAAAATTACTGTTTAATCGCGATGTTCAGGTTAAATACGGCATTGAGCGCGATCGTCGACTCAAAAAATTCTATGCGGACCAAAATTTAGAGCTGTTTGTCGGAACCAATCACTACATTCAGCAGCCTAAACTTAACTGGAAAACATGGCTCAAAGATCACAAAGCCTATCTCAAAGCAAAACCGTTTGACGCACCAAAGTATATTCAAACGCCCAATTTAAAGCGCTCTCAGTCGGGATTGCCGATTATCGATTTTCGGACGTTGGTGAAAAAATACCGGCGGTTTTGGCAATGTGCGCGGGTTGATTTTCTGGGTGGTGAATCTATTGCCCACAATACTTTAAAGTCTTTTCTCGATAAACGGTTTTGGGGTTACCACTGGCGGCTGTCGCAGCCTTGGTTGGCGCAACAGGGTTCTACATCGCACCTTTCGCCCCATTTAACCTTTGGCACAATTTCGACACGCACCATTTATCAAGCGGTTCAGGCAAAACGCAAAGAGCTGAAAGCAAACTCTAAAAAAACAGAATTTGATGGTGAAACCAAGGCTGATTTTTCTCTAAAAAGTTTTGGCGATCGCCTACGGTGGCACGACTCTTTTACCCAGCGACTCTACTATCGACCAGATATTGCCTATCGCAACTATTACTCGGAATACGATGATTGGTATTCGCCAGAACCTTTGAATGATCAAAAGGCAGAACTTTTTGCAGCTTGGCAGGCGGGAGAAACGGGCTTTCCATTAATTGATGCCAGTATGCGCCAGCTGAAAACGATGGGCTGGATGAATTTTCGGATGCGAGCGATGTGTGTCACTTTTCTCACGATTAATTGTGGGGTGTCTTGGCATCACGGCGCAGAACATTTTATGAATCATCTGGTCGATGGTGACATTGCCATAAACCATTGGCAGTGGCAGATGCAGGCGGGCATTACAAATCCTATGTCCCGTAGTTTTCGGATCTATAATCCCAGTAAAAATTTGATTGATCGAGATCCAGATTTGCAGTTTATTCGCCATTGGATTCCGGAGTTGCGGGGCTATAGTTTGCCAGAAATTGAACAAAAAAAATACCTCGGCAAAGGCCTATACCCACAGGAAATCCTCAACTGGCCACAAACTCGCAAAATTAACGGCAAAGTGATCTCTGAATTACGAGCGATTGTGCGGGAACGTCTCAAAACCGAAAAAGGGGAAGAATTTGAAGCGGCACAACGGGTTAAAGCAGTGATCGAACGCTACATGAAATACCAGGAAGAAGAATATCGGCGATCGCGGTTTCAGCAGCTCGAATTGCACCTTGATTATGAAGGCGATGGCTAAGAAAACTTACTGGTTATTATTCGTTAGAGCGAATCGCAAATTCACGGCGCAGTTTCATTGCCTGTGACCCCAGAAAATATGACGCACCAGCGAAGGGCAACCACATCACGCTAAACACCCAGCGCATCCGTTTCCCGGCATTGCGAATTTCTGTTTCTGTCCCATACTCGATGCGGAGGCGATCGCCGAGGGGATCGATTAGCTGCTGATCCTGCAAGCTAGCCACAATTACAACCGATTGACCGTAGGGTAAAATTTGCCGCTCTAAATCCGTAAAAGCATGTTCAGCATTGCGCCATTTGATCGGGTCTAGCTCAAATACTTCGCCGCCATATTCCACATGACTCGGTTGGCGATCGCCGCTCTCAGTATCAGATTTTTTTACCTTGGGACGAGCATCAAACTCCGGCTCTACATCAGACATCGGAAATTGTTCTAAATCCAGCGCTATTGGGATTTCACCATCATTATTATCAGTTAATGAAATTTGTTCTACCGCATCCGACCATTCCAACACAGTCGCCTCAACTGTCACATCCTCTTCAAGAGATTCGTCACGTACCGTCAGCTTCACATTACCGCGTAAAACTTTGAGTGCCGGGTCGTCGGGCATTGCGGGCGCATTGTCACCAACGAGATAGCCACTCACTTTTACTAAATCTTGATCCGTCGTTGCGCTAGCCGCCTCAGCAACAGTCATCTCCGGGATATCGGCCAACTCATTAGATGTTTTAAGCGTTGCACCAGTCACCGCCATAAGTAGACAGCCGAAGGCAAAGAATCCCGAGCCTACTGCACCAAAAAAACGTAGCTGGTACTGGTCATACTCCCGGCGGGTAACGTTGCGAGGTATATCTCGCCAGCTGTATCTCATCCGTGGTGGATTTTGATCTGAACTCATAGGGAATGCCGAAACGTGAACAAGTGGATAGAAACAACGAGCACACCCAAAATTGTTGTTGCGATATGACGCAGCAGCGACCCTAACCTAGCATCGCAAAAGTGAGATGCCCAGTCCTAAAGTTAGAAACTAATTTTTAGGGCATTAACTGGTACATCATCCCAAGATTCCACTGTACGAATATTCGCTTCCCAGCCAGCAGTTGTCTCATCAGCGGCAAGCTTTGCTTTCCACTGTTCGTGACAATCCTTGGCGGCTTGCTCGTTACAACACGCTATACAAGCTTGGAGAATACCCATCGGGTCAATTTGCTCATTCACCCAAATTGTCATTGGTGTTTACCCCTCAAAATTATTCGCATTGGTATTTTACCAACATCTTTCTAGGGCACGATCAACTTGGTGATGGAGTGTTGCAAGATCCGAAGAATTATCAAGTACCACGTCGGCAAACTTCACCTTCTCACTCAGGGGTAACTGATTATTAATGCGGGCGATCGCCTCACTTTCAGATAAATTATTCCGCTGTTTTAGCCGCTGAATTTGCTGATTTTGCTGACAAGTTACCACCCAAGTTTCCGTCACCAGATCAAATAATTTTGCCTCAATGAGTAAAGGAATCACGCAGATTACCGTCGCCTCAAAGTGTTGCGCCAACTCAGTATGAAACCGCTGCTTTACGAAGGGATGAATCTGCGCTTCTAGCCACTGCTTTTCCCGCAAGTCTTGGAAGATGATCTGTCCTAATCTTTTACGAAATAAAGTGCCGTCAGCTTGCCGTACACTGTCGCCATATCGCTGAAAAATTGCTGTCAAAATCGGTGAGCCAACCGTCACCGCTTCCCGCGCGTAAATATCAGCATCTAAAATTGGGAAATTATAGTGTTCTGCTAAGTAATTGGAGACAGTACTTTTTCCCGTTGCAATGCTACCGGTTAAACCAATTTTCCGTGGGCTAGTACTATCCGAATTCTCTAAACTTGGCATCACACTATAATTTCATAAAAGATAGGCAAAAAGCTTTAGCAAATAACTTCTTATGATCACGAACTAATGTTAGTACAACAATATTTTTCAGCCAATTTACTGTTGTTATTGCACGACCATTACAGAACATTTGATATTCCGAACAACGTGATAACTAACACTCCCCATTAAAAATTCTCGAATTCCCGATAAACCACGTCGACCCATAATAATCAAATCTGCATTTATCTCTTCTGCCTCTTTACAAATTGCGGTTTTTGGGTCACCAACTCGGTATTTCGCATTTACTAGAACCTCGTTTTCTTCTGCTTTTTTTGCTAGATCTGTAAGCCACTCTAAGATGCCCGAAAATTCTTTTTCTATCCATCCTTCGTCTAACTTAGATACTGAGTCGTTGGGTTTATGTCCATAAACTATTTGTGAATGCCAATCTTCAGTTGAATCAGCAGGGGGTTCGATACAGTGCAGAATATGTAAGTTTGCCTGAAGATTTTTTGAAAGTAATAGGGCTTGCTCGAAAATTTCAGGAGAATCTTTAAGGTAATCTAATGCAACCAGTATATTTTTCATGTCGGTAATAACTCACAACTTGATAAAGAGAGTGTAAAGGTATTCACTATGTATTATTTGCCCATAATTAAGTGATTTATTTAAACTCTCCTACAACTTAATCTTCCCATTAGCCTGATAGAAGTGAGGCGGTGAGTTTACCAAATATTACTTATGGATTGAAATCCCAAAATAATGTGAGACAAGAATCAACTTATAATCTTTCGGATTCATGCTGTTGTGCTATGAATGCGAGATTAATTTTTGCGCATATTATTGATGCTGTACGACCATCACTGAACAAGGGGCATGGTGTACAACATAGCTGCTGACGCTACCCAGAATCACTTCGCTGAGGCCACTTAATCCTCGCCGCCCAACAATGACGAGATCGGCATTGACTTTCTTCGCAAGCTCGCAAATTTCGTGCTTCGGCTCACCAACTTTGTAGGTTGTTTCAACGGTAATGTGGCGATCGCCGGCTTGTTGGGCTAGTGCCTCTAACCATGCAGACACTTCTGTTAAATTCGTTGCAAATTCCCGCTCGCGTAGGGTAATCGTATTGGTATCGAGTAAACCGCCGTAGGCCGCCATTGCACCCACTTCCGGCACTGTAGTGAGCTGCGGTTCGACACAATGAAAAATATGAAGATCTGCGCCATACTTTTCGGCAGCCGTGAGGGCTTGCTCAAAAATTTGAGGCGTTTCGGCAAGGTAATCGAGAGCGACCAAAATTTTGCTAATCATGATGACGCGCGGCTCAAGAAATCAATAGGAAGGAGACAAAGGAAATCGGGCGATCGCCGCTGTGACTGCACCTTAAAACTGAACAAACGAAACTACCGACAACAGCGAGTTTTAACGATCCTTAGCTCTATCTTTAGTGTGGCACTGCCTGTTGGAGATCAAGACAGATTAGACAGAAAAATTATTGATTTTATGAACTTGCAACATTCCAGAAACCATTCTTGTTAGGGTTCCGAATGTGGTGTGTCCTATTGGATTTGTAGCGTCCGTAAACGATTGAGCGCTGCCACTAATTCAAATCGTCGGAAATAAGCTAGATCGGCTTGGGGATATTCACTCAAAATATCTAGTCCCTCCGCCTCAAGATCCACCATGATTTTGTCGAGTAAATCCCGTAGCGCTAAATTCTTTTCGCCGTATTTTTCTTTGCCATAGATAATGCCGAGGGCGATCGCCCGTAGTTGGGATGTTTCAACGAGCTGCTCGACACCATCGAGATGGATATCTTCTGTGCCAAAACCTAGGGCATCCGTATCCCGCACCTTAATGGTGACTGACCGTTTACCTCGACTCGCATCAATACTGTCGGGGACAGGGATACGAGGCGTGATCTCACCAAAGGTATCGCCACCTTCTAGTAAACGTTCATTTTTGTGGGTCTTGGCAATCTTTTGGGCGGCGGCGGTGACATCGTGGGGCTGGAAATTTTCCATCGCAATTACGGTACTGGCCACATCAAAATAATCACCACTGCCTCCCATTACCAAAATTGTCGAAACACCGTGGTCTTTATATAACTGACGCACTTTATCCACAAACGGTGTAATGGGTTCTTTCTCTTTATGGATCAGCTGTTGCATCCGGCGATCGCGGATCATAAAGTTCGTGGCTGAAGTATCTTCATCGAGGAGTAAAGCCGTTGCTCCTACCTCTAAGGCTTCAATAATATTGGTTGCTTGGGATGTACTACCGCTGGCGTTGTTACTGCAAAAGTGCTGAGTTGACTGGCCTTGGGGTAAATGATTGATAAACGGGGAAATATCAACACTGGCAATACTGCGCCCATCTTCCGAACGCACCTTAACCGCATTGGCATCGGTAATCACCCACTCACGACCATCGCCGGGCACGTGATTGTAAACGCCCAGTTCAATGGCTTTTAATAACGTAGATTTTCCGTGGTAACCGCCGCCGACAATTAATGTAATGCCTTTGGAAATAGCCATCCCTTTAATCACACCGTGATTTGGGCAATCAAAACTGACTTCTAAATCAGCTGGTGCTTCAAAGGGAACCACATTATCTGTAAGCGGACGAGAATCAATCCCACTGCGGCGCGGCAAAATTGAACCATTGGCGATAAATGAAACCAAGCCGCGCTTATCTAATTCGCTACGAATCCATTCGGCATCTTCAACCGTTTCAATATGTTTTGTAATGGCGTCGCTATCTAAACTGTCGAATAGCAGGGACTTTTTCACAATTTGGGGTAAGTCGTAGCACAACATTTCTTCCGCTTGTCGCCCCAAAATGGAACGACCTTTGGCTGGCAAGCCGACCCAAAATCGCACTTCAAGATCCTGTTCATCAATAAATACCGAGGTACGTTCCAATACTTCTTGGGCGGGTTCGATACCTTGGATTAAGCCACTTTTTCCTGTGCCACGGAACCCACTAAATTCCTTGGCAACTTGGGCAAATTGCCGTGATAAATAATCCCGCAGAGCAATTTCACGGCTGAGGGTACTATAAAGCTCCTCTGAAAATTTGGCGATCGCCTGGGGCACAATCACACTGCATTGGGTCGGTGCGGCAAAGGGATCACCCTGCACGTAGTCAATGATGAGGGTAAATTCTTCGAAGGAATATTCACCTTTAATCTGCTTGTATGCCTTATAGCCCCTACTGTCGAGCTCGAAGAGTAACGCGGAAAGTTGGGCTTGGCTTTTCATAGAAGTCTTCAGATTGACAAGGTGTTATCAGGGAGAGTTGTTATGCATTGATGACAAGTTTTTACAGATTACACCCAAATGTTTAACAAACTCAAACAAAAGACAAATTTCTTTTAATATTGCGGGATTTTTGTGAAGTTTTGTGCTACTTCAACTATCGCCTTAGGTAGGTGCATAAATCCCTGCATGGGTAGAGGTGGATCATGCAGAAAAGGGTTAAATTTTGGATAAGGCTAAACCGTAAGGGTGATGTATCTCGGGAAATTTAAATGCGTAGTTGGCTAATAAAATCAGAACCGAGTGACTATAGTTTGGCGGAATTGCAGGCTGATAAAGTCGCTATTTGGGACGGAGTGCGCAATTACCAAGCGCGTAACTTTTTGCGGGAAATGCAGGTCGGCGATCGCCTGTTTTATTACCACTCGAATACCAAGCCCCCCGGCATTGTCGGACTGGCGAAGGTAACTCAGGCAAATGTTGTTGATCCAACTCAATTTGACGAAGGTCATAAATATTACGACCCAAAATCTACGCCCGAAAAGCCCCGCTGGCAAACAGTTGAAATCGCCTACGAAGCCACATTGACAGAAATGATTACCCTAACTCAATTGAAGGACGCCTTTAGTCCCGATGAATTTGCGGTGGTGCGTCGCGGTAATCGCTTATCTGTTATGCCCGTTGCCGATGAGATTGCCCAACGTCTTTTAGAGATGGCCGCAGTCAAATCCTAGGCGGTTTTCAGACTTATTTATTTGTGCAGAAGATTGACTGATTTCTGCGATTTTCGGAGGTGCTTTACGCATCATGTTGCTTAAGATCCACAGCAAGCTAATGACTGACTCTCCCAATACAACTGAACAACTAAAACATGTCGAGAGTTTCGATGGGTTACCCCAAGTTATTCGTCGTCTTCTATGCTTTGCCACGGATCAAGCTGTATTGACACAGATACAAACAATCATTGGCGCAATGGAAGGCTTAGAGGTCTGTTGTTGCCTCGATTTCGGTGAGGCGATCGCCCATGTAGAAAGAGAACATTTTGATTGTGCTTTGGTAGTAGCAGCGCAGGTGGTTGATTGGCAGGAAATACTCCAACGCCGCTCCCAGAGCTTGCCGACCATTGCTTTAACAACAGATGCTGATCCACCACAGTTTGAATATTACTTAGAGCTGGGCGTTACGGATTATCTAGAAATTGAAACCCTAACAGCTCATCAGTTACGCCACAGTCTGTTTCACGTCGTTAGATTGAAGCAGCTTCAAAATCAGAATAAAGAATTAAATCAAACCCTCCAGCGCATTGATGAGCGCTACCGTTTAACCCTAGATGTTTCCAAGGATGGTATCTGGGACTGGACGATCACCAATCAAGAAATTGACAGTAACTCCCGGCTCTGGGAAATGCTGGGTTTATCCGCCGATGTCTGTCCTCTGAATTTTGAGGAATTTAAGGCTCGTATTCACCCAGATGATTATCAAGCGACAAAAACCGCTTTCAAAGAGCATCTCTATGAGAACAAAGATTTTTCGATAGAGGTACGTCTACGCCACGAACAGGGTGAATATCGTGACTTTTGGATTCGTGGACAATTGCAACGGTCGAGTTTGCAGCACGAACCGCGCATGTGCGGTCTAATGACGGACATTACAGAACGCAAGCGCAGCGATCGCCGTAACCGTTTTTTATCCCAAGCTAGTAGTCTGCTAAATGCATCTTTAGACTGTCAGGCAACCCTCGAAAACTTGGCATGGCTGGCAGTACCGCGTATTGCAGACTGGTGCGTTTTAGAAATCGAAGTTGAGCAAACAGGCGATCACCTCATGGTGGCAAGCCACCGCGATTCAGCACGGGAACCCCTTGTCCGGCAGTTTTTTGAAGCTTTAGTGCAAGTTTCTCCAGCGCCGACCCATCCACAATATGCTTATCAGCTATCTTCTGAGCAAAAGCGGGAGCTTGGTGAGCAGTACGGTTGTGGGTCGGAGTTGTTAGAGCAGCTCGAATTACATTCTTATATTTGGATTCCCCTCCAGATTGGTCAGCGATCGCTGGGGTCAATTTTCTTTGCTTGGGGCGAATCCCACCGTGCTTGTACCAGTGAAGATTTAGCTCTATTGCAGGAGCTAGCCTACCGGGCAACGTGGTCTATCGAAAATGCTCGCCTCTACGATGAGCGGCAGGCTGTTTATCAGGATCTACAGGGGGCGATCGCCCAGCTGACGACTCAGCAAAAACGTTTGACTACCCTCAAACACCTCACCACCCTGACGAATCGTCGCCTCACTAATATTCCAGAACTGTTACAGGGCATTGTTAATCAAATTTGTAAGGATGTTCCCGTTGCTGAAGTCTGTGGCATTGCCCTCTATGACAAACAGCAAGAAGGCGATTTTCTCGTCGTAACCGATAAGCAACATGCTGACGCGGCAAAGTTTGAAGAGATGCTGAAACAGGAAAAAAGTTGGCTCCGAGATATCTATCAGGCCGGAGAGCCTCACCTAGAAGACTGCAACCTCAAGTCTCCTACACCCTATTCCCTCGCAGCGGTCGCCATCGAATCAGTTTCGTCTGGTCGTTTAGGGATTTTAATCGTTGGTAACTGGCAACTAGCTGAAGCCTTTAGTGACGAAGATTGTAGTTTCTTCGATGCCGTTGGTGAAGAGGCGGCGATCGCCATTGATAATGCCCGTTTGATTAAAACCCTTGAACAGCAAAACCAAGAATTAATTGAAACATCCCGCGTTAAAGATCTATTCCTCGCAACCGTTTCCCATGAGTTGCGTACGCCGATGAATGCCATCTTAGGGTTCTCGCAGGTTCTCTTAAATCAACGGAAATCCTTTCTTGGCGGCAGTGAACAGAAGATTTTACAACGCATCCTGAGTAACGGGCGCAGTCTGATGACACTCATTAATGACATCTTGGATTTCTCCCAGATGAAATTAACCGAGCTGAAGTTAATGCCCAGCACCTTCGACCTAGAATCTCTAACTACCGAGATTGTCGAAGAACTCCAATCCCTTGCAGAAGAAAAACAGTTGCATTTCAATCTCACTAGTCGTCTCACAGACCGCTCTGTCATCCATGACCAGAAGCGTTTGCGTCAAGTTATTGTCAACCTCGTAGCGAATGCCCTGTCCTTTACCAAGCAGGGTACTGTTTCGATTCTTTTAGAAGAGCAGCCAGAGGATAAGACCGTAACGATTACTGTGTGCGATACAGGTATTGGTATTGCCCCAGAAAATCTCGAACATATCTTCAGTGAATTTTGGCAGGTGCAGCAAAATATGCACATATCCAAGTCCGGTACGGGTTTGGGACTCGCCATTACTTATCAGTTAGTGCAGCGGATGAAGGGCACTATTGATGTGGAAAGTTCCCTCGGTAAAGGCTCTTGTTTTGAGGTAACGCTACCCCGCAGCGTCAATATCGGATCAGCATTGCCTGTCGCCAGCTAGGTCTTAACTGGTCTATCTACGGGGCAGTTATTCGTCACTAATTAATATGTCTTCACCGCAGCAATTGACATGGATAGCTTCTATTCAAGATGTTGTGCAGGATATTTCCTGTGATATTACGAGTGGAATACGCCGAGTAGTGCGTGCGGACAAAATGTCTTTAGGTGAACTATATTTTGCTGCATACCCCCGTACTGTCGTTGCGACTCTAGCTGAGGCTCACAATGAATTTGTGCGTACCTTTGCAGGTGAATATGGTCAATTAGATTTAGATAGTTCGACTGTGGTGGAGCTGGACGGCCATCTCGTTGCTGCGGTATTGACGGTTGATGATGCGCTGTGGACTGATACGCCACCGGGGCCTTTCATTATTGAAGTCATGGTTCATCCAGACTATCGTCGGCAACATTTGGCGTTGCGATGCTTGCTTGCTACAGCTTCAATACTTGCGCAAAAAAATCAAACAACGGTTGCTTTGCGAGTCATGTCGGACAATGGAGCCGCGAAGAAATTGTATAAACGTCTCGGATTTTCTTCTTGGCAAGGGTGCAATAAATCCTGTAATTCAATCTAGACAGGGTTTGTCGAGGCGATCGCCGCCGTTATTTCTAGAGAACAATTGTTGAGGAGAGCTTGACGATACAAAACGGCTCGACTAAATTTAACTGCACCCAGTCAATCTTCGTTAATATTTCTTTACTTCTTTGAAGCTCACGACTAAACTTGAAGCGATTTTATACATTAAAGCTCAGCCTTTAACCCTTGAGGAGTTGGCGGAGGCGGCTGGTACTGAACAGGATTTGGTAGAAGATGCGCTGTTGCAGCTAATGGCAGATTATGCTCACCGTGATAGTGCTTTAGAAGTTTTAGAAACGCCCAACGGTTATTGTTTGCAGTTGCGAGAAAGTTGCCAAGAAATGGTGACCGACTTGATTCCCGCTGAGTTGAGTACTGGCGCTTTACGGACTCTGGCGGCGATCGCCCTCAAGTCCCCCATTTTGCAAACAGATTTGATTGAATTGCGCGGTAGTACTGCCTATCAACATGTTCAAGACCTCGTTGCCCAAGGTTTCATCAAAAAAAGAAGACAGCAAGAAGGCCGTTCATTTTGGCTAGAAGTCAGCCAAAAATTCTATCAGTATTTCGAAATAGATCAGCTTTCCGAAGGATTTAATTAACATTTGCAGGGGTCTGAGAGTGTACAGTACGAAAAATTAGCGTTAAAGTGGGACGTAAGAAGTAAATATTTTCGGAATAGCGAATGATTTTTAACTCTGACTTCTTTTCCTCAGACGTTGATGAACAAACAGCAAATACCTTGATGGAATATCTGCAACAGCAGAATCAAGATGTATTAAGCCGCGTTGCCCAGTCTGCTAGTCAAGAGGTGAAAGATGTTATTGCCCACAATGTCAGAGGCTTAATTGGCGTTCTTCCTCCCGATGATTTTCAGGTTAGCATCACCACAGATCGTGAAAATCTTGCAAATTTATTAGCGTCGGCAATGATGACAGGCTATTTTCTCGGTCAAATGGAACAACGCATGAATTTAGAATCTAGTCTTTTAGATGCGGGTTCTTTATCCTCTGATGTGGATTTTGACTAACATCATAAGTTCTGGTGATTTCACCTTGATTTTCTAGCTCAAAACAATAGTAATTGTAGGATGTGTTAGACGGCTGTGATATGAAAAACAAAACCATAATGTATCTATCCGTCGTAACGCATCTGAAGTTGTGATTGGCTAAGTAAATCGTGCGTTACGCTTCGTTAACACACCCTATTACGAAGAGAATATTTATTTGTTTGCTGCACCCTAAGGCTTTCTTTAAGTCTATTTCGCCTTGATTTTCTAGTTCAAAATAATAATTTTCCAGTCAAAAAATAATTCTTGATTGTGGTGTTCAGCGTTGGCGATCGCCACAATTTTTTATGTTTGCAATTTATCTTGTCGCTTAAAGTTTCTAGATTTTTAGAAAAGAATCAGCGAATAATCTGGCCTTATAAACGAGATTGAGAAAATCTTACGCAACAACGGTGATATCGCTGAAGTCCCATCCCGTTAAGATTTAGAATGAAATTCGACACACTCTGGAGAATGCAGCAATTATGGCGGCTAAACTAAAAAAAGGAACCCTTGTGCGGGTGCTCAAAGAGAAATTTATCAATAGCGTCGAAGCAAAGGCGAGCGATTCTCGTTTACCGTCCTATTTTTTCGAAAGTAAAGGGGAAATTCTCGACCTCAACGATGAATATGCTCTTGTTCGTTTCTACACACCGACACCCAGCGTTTGGCTCCGCATCGATCAGCTCGAAGTTCTTTAACTAACGCCATTCCGGAGAAAAGCTATGTCTGCGATCGCCGCCCCTTCTATTGCTTGTAAAGCGCCGCAGGTGGCGGTGATTGGTGCCGGAAGAGTTGGGAGTACCCTAGCCCAACGGATTTCCGAAAAAAATCTGGCAGACGTGGTATTGCTCGATATCGTTGAAGGTTTACCCCAGGGCATTGCGCTGGATCTCTACGAAGCGCAGGGGTTAGAGCGCCACGATAAAAAAATTCTAGGGACAAATAATTACGAAGATACCGCTGGGTCGGATGTGGTGGTGATTACGGCGGGGCTACCACGTAAACCGGGTATGAGCCGTGATGATTTGCTCTATACCAACGCTAAAATCGTCACCCATGCGGCAAAACAGGCGATCGCCCATAGTCCTAATGCCATCGTCATTGTGGTGACCAATCCCCTCGATGTGATGACCTATCTTGCGTGGAAAGCGACTGGTCTATCCCGCAATCACGTGATGGGGATGGGCGGTGTGCTGGATTCTTCGCGGTTGCGGAGCTTTATTGCCTTAGAAACCGGAGCAACGACAGGCGATATTTCAACCCTTGTGTTGGGAGGGCATGGCGATTTGATGGTGCCGATTCCCCGGTATTGCACAGTTAGCGGCGTGCCGATCACAGAATTACTCGAACCGGAGGCGATCGCCCGTCTCATTGACCGCACCAAAAATGGCGGCGCAGAGATCGTTAAACTCCTCAAAACTGGCAGTGCTTTCTACGCGCCCGCTTCCTCGGTTTGCTATATGGTCGAATCGTTAATCCTCAATCAATCCCGCCTGTTACCCGCCGCTGTTTATCTGGATGGTCAGTACGGTTTAAAGGATTTATTTCTTGGTGTGCCTTGTCGCCTAGGTTGTCGCGGTGTAGAGCAAGTGGTAGAACTCCAGCTCACCGACGAAGAATTAGCCCAGCTCCACCGTTCAGCAGAGGCTGTTAAGGCAGGCATCGATAAGGCGATCGCCAAAACAGACATTTAACCCGATATTTCATTGCAATGCCATGACTGATCAAGACTCCCCAAACCCCAGTCCAGATCAGCGTCATCTGCCACCACCGGATCGGACATTTCGCATTCATCTGTTGCGCCTCGTCCTCCAAAATCATATTCAGCTCAGCGAGATGGCAGACAATAAAGCCAATATCGTGATTGGCACCTCAGCAGTGATTTTCTCGTTACTCTTGCCGCAAATTAACGAAAACGGCATTGAACCTCACCTGATGGCCTTGCTTATTACCGCTGCCCTCTCTGCCTTTACCGGAATCTTGTCGGTAAGTCCTCGCACCAGAAATTGGCTCCAGTCTTTCTTTAAAAAAGTTCGCCGTCAAGCCCCGCAACCTTTCAATCCACTCTTTTTTAGTGCCTATGTGCACATGCCCGAACGGGACTTTGTGGACTATATGTTTGAACATATTTTGCCCAATGAAAGCGATGCTTGTGAAGCGATTCTCATTGATCTCCACCGTCTCGGTGTAATTTTAGAGCGCAAATATCAGTATCTCAGCTATAGCTATTCAATCTTTGCCATGGGTCTGATTATCTCGGCACTGTTACTTATATTTGACCTGTTGAACTGAGTAAGCTTGTTGCCCAAAGTTATAATGGGGCGGTTCCGTTGCGCGTCAGGTCATTTGGTAGCCATGCTGCATCAAAAAATCAAGGCAATCATTGGTCTTTGCTCAGTATGTTTGGGATTGAGTACTACGGAGGCGATCGCCATTCCGACTTGCGTGCCGGGCAACGAAATGGCAGAAGTGATGCCGCAACTATTAGCTGATTTACCAAGCTACAGTAACCGTGTGATTCAACGTGCCCGCAAACTGGATCGCCAGGAAGATACCTTCAATTACGTTATCGAAACGGGGTTACCCGATTTTCGACCATTGCCTCTAAAGCAGCAGCAATTCACCGCCGAAGCTGTTGACACGACAGAGCAAATCTTTTTTACAACCCTCGATAAGCAATACATTAACGACGCAACAGTTTATTTTGAAAATCACCACTGGCTGTTCGTTACCCCTTCGGATAAAGGATGGGCTGTTGTTCACCTCTTTAGCATTGTGGACCGACCTGCCCCCGGAGCTATAATCATTCCGCCACGCAACACCACTAACGGCAGCATCGGCAAAGCAATCCAGCTCTGGTTAAGGGATTACAACGCCTATTGCGCTAATTGATTAATACCAAAGCATCATGAATAATATTGGTTGGTTCTTGCCCTAGCAGCAATACAAATTCCGTAAAACAAATCCGTGTTAGATATTAAACTTATCCGCTCAAATCCCGAACTCGTTCAGGAACGTCTCAATACCCGCAAAGCTGGCGAGTATGATATTCAGCCCATCCTCGATCTTGATGCCCAGCAACGTTCCCTCGAAGGCGATCGCAGTAAGTTACAGGCACGGAGTAACGAAATCGGTAAGGCGATCGGTCAAAAAATGAAGGGTGGCGCCGACCCGAAAAGCGAAGAAATCACCAGCCTCAAAGCCGAAGGCAACGACATCAAAAAACAACTTGCCGATCTGGAGCCGAAGGAAAAAGAACTCAAAGCTCAGATTCAAGAGCTTGTTTTAGCATTGCCGAATTTGCCCGATGACAGTACCCCTGTCGGTGCGAATGAAACTGAAAATGTCGAAGTGCGTCGCTGGGGTGATGAATATATTCGCAGTAATGAAGGGATTTTGCCACACTGGGAAATCGGTGAAAAGCTCGGCATCCTAGAATTTAGCCGCGCTGTTAAAGTTGCCCAAAGTCGCTTTGTTACCCTCACTGGCGCTGGCGCAGCCCTAGAACGAGCATTGATTAATTTCATGCTCGACACTCAAATTGATGCAGGTTATACCGAGGTGATGCCGCCAGTTTTAGTCAATTCCGAATCCCTCACAGGCACAGGCCAACTGCCAAAGTTTGCGGAAGAAAGCTTTAAGTGCGCCGATGATGATCTCTGGCTCACGCCCACCGCAGAAGTGCCTGTCACTAATCTCTACCGCGACGAAATTATTGAAGCGGACAATTTGCCCATTCACCACTGTGCCTATACTCCTTGTTTCCGTCGGGAAGCGGGTAGCTACGGCAAAGACACTCGCGGTTTAATTCGTCTGCACCAATTTAATAAAGTTGAGCTCGTTAAGTTTGTACATCCCGAAAAGTCTGCTGAAGAACACCAAAAACTAGTTGGGAACGCCGAGGAAATTCTGAAAGCACTGAAATTACCTTACCGAGTTCTAGAACTTTGTTCTGGTGATATCGGCTTTAGTGCTGGCAAATGTTACGACCTTGAGGTGTGGCTACCTTCTGCGGAAACTTACCGGGAAATTTCGAGCTGCTCTAATTTCTACGATTTCCAAGCACGCCGTGCCAGTATTCGCTTCAAAGAAGCAGGCAAAAAAGGTACGCAATTTGTCCACACCCTAAATGGCTCTGGTTTGGCGATCGGTCGGACAATGGCGGCAATTCTTGAAAATTATCAGCAACCCAATGGCACGGTAGAAGTACCGGAAGTCTTACGTCCCTATATGCGTCGAGATTTTCTATAAAAGGCGATCGCCGCTCATGCTTCTTCAAGATTGCGTAATAAATTCTTGAGAGGTTCAATCACCGTTGGTAGATTATTTTTTACGGTAGACCATGTCACCTTGAGATTTACCTGAAAATACTCATGGGCAATGATGTTGCGCATATCACCCATGAGCTGCCACGGAATATTTGGTGCTTTCGCTTGCGTATTAGGTGAAATACTTTTTGCCGCTTCTCCGATGATAATCAGATCGTACAAAACAGCTTTTTGTGTTGTTTCATCCTCACAGAAATCTTGAAAATCAAGACCGACAGTACGCTGTTGGATACTTGTAATTGACCTCAAAATATCTTGGATTTTTGTCCCTTCAGACCTAGAAGACACAAATCAAATCCTCAAAAACGGATTGACGTAAATGTTCTCGCAGCGAATCCCGTGTGCCCAGATCCACAGGGCAATCAAGAATGTTCTCAAGGTAATTTTTTATTTGGAAAAATTCAAAGAAACCAACCCAATCTTCAAGTTCTACTAGACAATCTACATCACTATTTTGTTTAGCTTCGTCTCTTGCCACAGAACCGAATAAATCCAGTGATTTAACTCCTAATTGTTGTAGCTTCGGAGTATGACGACGTATCAGGTTGAGGACTTTTTCTGCCGTTAGGTCTGGCTGGTTTGAAAGAGATGCAGTCATTTGCAGTCTAGGAGAAACGACGAATTTCAGTGTTGAAGCTCCAAGGTTTCACTAAGGTTTGGGCGATCGCCGAGAGAAGAGTATCAGTGGCTTAAACCAAAGTTACCAAGGATTAACTAGAGTCAACCCTTGGTAACTAAATTGTTTAGCCAGCTTCTGCTTCGCAATATCCTTGAATCTCAGCAGTCAACTCATCACCTTGATTGGAAAGTGCTTCTAGCTCGGTGAAGGCTCCCACTGCTTTTTCTTGGAATTCTGTTGCCGCAGGAATGAGATCGGCTTCTGTTTCGACATTTTTGAGAGAAGCCATGGCTTCACTGGTTTTCGCGAGCTCTTGACCAAACTTCGTTGTGACCTCAGCATACTGATCGCGGTAGCCAGCTAGGGTTTCGTCAGGAAGATTAACGGCTGTCAGGTCTGTCGACATTTGTTCGATCTTCGCCACAACACGCCCAACAACATCCATGTAGCTGCCTGCCATTGTCTTAATGCTTTCGATATCGCCGGAGTTGGCAAACTGGCTACCAAACTCTTCCATTTCTGCTTCAAACTCTGCCTGAAACTCTTCGCCTTGGTTCATGACTTCGGACAAGTCGTTGCACTGCTGAACTGTCGATACGCCACAGCTCGATAGACCAAGGGTAAGAACTGCTCCCATCGATAAGACAGCGTGACGTGGACGAAGTTTTAACATGAAATTCTCCTAAAAGTTTTTATCGATGTTGATCGGCGATCGCCTCTAGAGAGACTTGATAGCACTTGAAAATTCGATAAAAGTTAGCTTGTTAATCTTAGCAATGATGTTTTGTTTTTTTCGTCGGTTTATAACGGCATGTAACGGCGATCGCCCCTTTCGGTTTCTTCTTTATTAAGGCTTAATGTCATCGACTTTTTTCAGCACAAAAATACTCTGATCGCCGCCGCGTCCAATGCGGAAATCTTCGTCGAGATAGGTGAGGGTAAGGCTAGGAATGCGACCGACAGGATTACGGGCAGAAACGGTTTTGACGGGCTTCTTTGAGAAAAAAGGTAAGCCTAAAACTTTCGTGATGAAGATCGAACGCTGGTTGAAATCAACATTGATTTTGCGGTCAGGAATCCCATCGGCAGGGGTCGGTGCTTTGGAGAATGTCGCGTTGACAGTGACATAACCTTCGAGGGCATTGGTGGCATGTTTGCAGAAGGCTTGGTTATAAAAACCTTTGGTCGCGACATCGATGACTTGGTAAACCCGTCCTAATTGAAAACCTAGAGGTAACGAGTTTAAAACTTGGATTTCCCGCGCGGTGGAATACAACAACAGCCATGCACCATCCAGTAATTCGATAGAAGTTTTGAGGGGATAGGGATTGGGGTTTTCTGCTTCGACAGCGATGATTTTTTCTTCGAGTTGAGTCGCGATCGCCGGATCTAGATTTAGGTCGGTAAGTGGTGTGCCATCGGCTAATTTTTCATCTTTCGCTACGGCGGCGATCGCCTCAGTTAAAGCTTGTTTTGTTTGGGTGGCAGTGGACATGGCGGATGATATTAAAAAGAGATTTTATTGGCTCTATCCTAACTGTCGTAACCGAGGGAAACCCCACCGGGCGGGATTTTAATGGTGCTGCGAGAACCTTCAGCCTCCATTCTTACCAACAATTCGCCTTTTTCATTGACGCCAACGATTTTGCCGAGATGCCCCTCATAAACAATCATTTCCCCAAGATTTTTGAGGAGCTTTAGATATTCGGGCAGAATGCTTGCCATTCCTTCTTTCTGTAGTTTGGCGATCGCCTCGGAAATGCCTGCAATTACGGCTGCCGCTAAATGCTCAATGGGAAACTGAGAATTAGTAAACTTATTCCCTTCTTGGGATGGGTTAGGGGTGGGTTCTCCGTTGGTTGCGTCACCTATCGAAACCCCTTCCGCCTTCGGCACCTTCCCCAAGGAAGGATCTTGGTTCAATAACTTGTTTGTTTCAGCGGTAGCTTCGTTATTCCAAAAGGCTTCGAGGTTAATGCCAATATCGGGGACTTCGTTACTGTAATTAATGCCAACGCCAATCACTGCTGCTGTAACTTTGCCTGCTTGGATCTTGGTTTCAGTTTTGATGCCGCCTAATTTTTTACCGTCCAAAATCAAATCATTTGCCCATTTAATCTCTACCGGAATTGCTTTTTCTCGTAGATATTTTGTGATGCCCCAAACGCTAGCAATCGTTAAACCATAAGCATCTTGAGGGTCTAGCTCTATAGGAACCAACATCGATAAATACAAACCCCCTTCCGAGGATGTCCAGCTTTTACCCCATTGTCCCCGTCCCACTGTCTGACATTGGGCGATCGCCACCCTGGGTTTTATCTCCTCTCCCGCAAGAATATCTTCCTCAAAAACGCCCCACAGTACTTCATTAGTCGAACTGACTTCCTCAAAAAATTCGATGGTCGGCACCACAGAGGAAACAGTAAATAATTGTTCCATGATCGCCAGAGCATCCATGTTTTTTCTCCAAACAGGGTTTTTATAAACTTACGTGATTATCTGGCAAAACAACCAAGCAGCAATTTGCTAAGGTTTAATATCGACATAAAACGCCTAAACTTCAGAATTTGCTAATGGTTTCCACTGCTCCTTCCCAAATGACCCACATTACGACCTTGGCAAATGGCATTAAATTGATTGTGACGGAAAATCCCGTTGCGGATCTGGTTGCAGGACGGATCTTTTTGCCGAAAGCTGGAGGACGTTGGGAAAGCCTCCAACAGGCAGGTTTATTTCATCTGATGGCGGCAGTATTAACCAAAGGCACAGAAAATTACGCGGCGGTCGAAATTGCAGAACAAATTGAATCCATTGGCGCAAGTTTAGGAGCAAGTACGTCCAATGACTACATGGCGATGAGCATGAAAGCTGTCACAAAAGATTTTCAGACGATTCTGGATTTGGCGGCGGAGATTATGCAGAAACCCACATTTCCAGAGCGGGAGGTGGAACTAGAACGGAAAATCACGCTGCAAAATATTCGCTCTCAAATGGAGCAACCCTTTAATGTTGCCTACAAGCAACTGCGGGAAAATATGTACCCGGCGCATCCCTATGGCATGTCAATTTTAGGGACAGATGAAACCGTTAAGAGCTTTACGCGGGATGATCTAGAGGCGATTCATGCTAAACATTTTCGCCCTGATAATCTAATTATTAGTTTGTCGGGACGCATTACCCTCGAACAGGCAGAAGCAATAGTCGATAAGGCTTTTGGGAGTTGGGAGAATCCAGCAGAACCTCTGGAAGCGATGACCATTCCAAATCTCGATCCGACAGGGGGAATGTGGCAAAAAGAGCAGGATAGCCAGCAGGCAATCATTATTTTGGGTTACCTCACGGGCACAGTCGCAGATGATGATTTCTTTGCGCTCAAGCTGCTCAGCACCTATCTCGGTAATGGTTTATCTAGTCGTCTGTTTGTCGAACTGCGAGAAAAACAAGGCTTGGCCTATGACGTATCTGCTTTTTTCCCGACGCGCCTCAATCAATCGCAATTTGTGACCTACATTGGTACGGCTCCCAAGAATACGGCGATCGCCCTGAAAGGATTACATAAAGAAGCAAAGCGGTTAGTGGATGCGCCTCTGAGTGAAGCGGAGTTGCAAATCGCTAAAAACAAACTTTTAGGACAATATGCCCTCGGTAAGCAAACCAATGCTGAATTGGCACAAATCTTTGGCTGGTATGAAAGTATCGGTTTAG
Source organism: uncultured Synechococcus sp. (assembly GCA_964638765.1). Taxonomy (GTDB): domain Bacteria; phylum Cyanobacteriota; class Cyanobacteriia; order Cyanobacteriales; family MRBY01; genus MRBY01. The sequence goes on from CAZXBK010000015.1 coordinate 29,867, forward strand.
GGGTTGGCTTTGACCAAGAATTTAAAACCCACATCGAGCGCATCACTCCCGAAGAAACCTACGCCGCTGCCCAACGTCATTTTAAAAATCCTTATATCTCCGTTGTTGGCTCTAAGGACGCTCTTTCTCTCCTCGAAGACATTGAGCTATCGTAAAAGGCGATCGCCAACACCTTTTGACCATTTTCCTAAGTGCAACTTATGTTTTTTCGTTCATCACTTCTAACTGCCGGATTAGCTCTCACCCTTGCTTTTGGTGGTTTAAGTAATGGGGCGATCGCCCAGATTATCCGTCCAGATTTGCGTAGTGGCAGCACTGGGACAGCCGTGCGAGAACTACAAGCGACCTTGAAGCTGTTGAATTATTACACTGGCGAAGTGACGGGAACCTACGACGAAGCAACAGTCATTGCTGTTTATCGCTTTCAAAAAGCCGCGCAACTCCCCGAAACAGGCGTCATGGATCGTCTGACATGGGCAACTCTTTTCCCCACAGAACCCCCTGCTGCTCCCGTAACAACCACGACCGCTGACACGACCCCCACGGAAGCGGAAACTCAAGCAACAGAAACGACAGAAACACCTGCTACAACAACCACTGCTGCAGCTCCTAGCCGACGCACCGCTGAAACCCTGCCACTTCTAAGGGAAGGTATGGACGGAGAAGCTGTCACTTTCCTACAACAACGTCTCAAAGCAAAAGGATTTTTTCCCGGTGTTGTGGATGGTGTGTTTGGCCCTCAAACTTTAGAGGCTGTGATCGCGGCTCAAACAGCGCTCAAATTAGACGGCGATGGCATTGTCGGCTATCAAACTTGGACACAGCTCCTAAAATAATCCTTGAGTAGACACCAGAAAATGAGTGATAAGCGTTACGAAGGCACAATAGTACGGTGGAAAGACGAACGAGGGTTTGGTTTTATTCAAACCAACGGCATCAAGAAAGATATTTTCCTCCACATCAGTGCCATTCAGAGATCATCGCGCCGTCCACAAGCTGGTGACATCATTTATTTCGATCTACAAAAAGAGCCAAGCGGTAAGTACAAAGCCATTAATGCAAGTTTTGATAAACGGGCTGCTCTTTCTCCAAAAAAGACAGTTCCAAAACAAACAATTCCAAGACGTAATATTAAGCCTTCAACACGTAAATCCTCTAGTCGGCAGTTAAAACAACAGACTTTTTCACTGAATTCTCGAGGCTCCTCCAAACTCCGCAATGCCGTATTTGTCGGTTTACTTTTGGTTGGAGCAAGTTTCGCTATTCCAAGATTCTTGTCATCTCAGTCAAGACAAACTGCTACTTCTAACCAAAGCCCAACACCAGATCAATCAGACCAAAATTCCCAGCAAACAACTTCTACATCAACTCAAAGTTGCAACATTAAAGGAAATATTTCCTATCCCGATGGCGAAAAGTTCTACCACAAACCGGGTTATCGAGACTATGACAAAGTGGAGATTTTCGAAAATGAAGGTGAACGCTGGTTTTGTAGTGAAGAGGAAGCGGTTCAGGCTGGCTGGAAAGATGCCGCAGCTCAGTAGGCTCTAAACTGTTTGTAGAAAGTTACGGGTATTTACCTTATGAGTATCGAAATTAAAGTGCCAACGATCGCCTGTGAAGGATGCGCGGATACGATCATACAAGCCATTGAGTCCCAGCAAAGTGAGGCGAAAGTTGCGGTGGACGTCGCCAATAAAATTGTCACGGTAGACACTTCTGTGACAGAAGCTGAAATTAAATCCATTATTGTTGCAGCAGGACATACACCCGAATAACAGCAAACAATGGCGAGTCAAACATCTTGGCGATTAACAGTTGGTCATTACCTCGACGATTTTGAGAGTGCAATTGGTCGCGGGATCAATGTCGCCTTGTGTTTTTTGATTTTTGTTTCATCGGGAATTTTTGTCGCTCAAACCTACACACTCCCCCCTGATGTTTCTGAAATCCTGTCGTATATCGACTACGGCATTTTGGTTCTGTTTGCGGTTGAATACGTTGTCCGCTTTGTTTGTTCTGAAGCGCCTGAAAAGTTTCCCTTCAGCTTTTTTGCCCTTATCGATCTGTTGGCGATCGCCCCGTTATTTTTCGGTTTTTTTGACGTCCGATTTTTTCGAATCTTTCGGTGGTTTCGACTGCTGAGATTAATCCGTTTTTTTCGGTTAGAAATTTCTATTCTGAACGTTAAAGCCGAAGACACAATTATTTTAAGTCGAATCGTTTTAACGCTATTTACGATAATTTTTATTTATTCGGGCTTAATTTACCAAGTCGAGCACGCCGTCAATCCAGATATTTTTAATAACTTTTTAGATGCGTTGTACTTTGCCATTGTCACTATGACAACCGTGGGTTTCGGCGATCAAATTCCCATTTCCTATGGCGGTAAAATTGTCACATTACTGATGATTTTGACAGGGATAGCCGTCATACCGTGGCAACTGGGCGACCTAGTACGGCAATTTATTAAAAGCACTACCCAGCAAGAACTTGACTGTACAAAATGCGGACTAGCGTTTCATGATCAAGACGCGAAATTTTGTAAACGTTGCGGCACAATTCTTCCACAAGATTCATAACGTTACTAATTGGGGATATTACTCAATAAAACATCACCGAAAAATTGTCAGGGCTCAAGCTGATTTCTAAGATAAATAGACAGTATTTCTACATAAGAAAAATATGTCAGTACCTTTAACTTTAAATCTGCTTCAAGGTTCCGTTTCTTTTCGCTTTACCCCAGAAGCAGCCCAAGCTATTAAGGCAGAAATTGATGCTCTCATGGCAAGTATGCGGGCGATCGCCGGAGAAAGTAGCACCAGACCCACCCCAAAAAAGCCAATGGAATATCAACATACAGGCGATATTTTCCTTGAGATTTTCTGCAATCCCAATATTTACCCAAGTCCCTTCGCTGCAAAGGTTTTGGTCACGCTCCGCGACGACCGCATTCGTCTAACGAGTGAAGCCGAACTACCCCGCTTGTTGGAAGATCTTGACAATTACCTTGCCCAAGCCTAATTCAGTCCATGTGAGGACGGCAGTTTCTTAAGCGTTGCGCTAGGCTAGCCAAAAAGACGTGACTTTGAGGTCACGCCACTTGTAGTCTCAGGAATACCGCCCATGAACACCTCTACGAACATTTTTGATATTGTCCAGAAAGGCTTTCGCGTTACCGTTGGCGCTGCTGCAACCCTAGTTGAAACACTCCAAGATCCCCAAAAAAGGGATGTCACCATCACAGAATTTCGTTCAGAGCTACAAACCCGTGCTGCTGAGTGGTCTGAGAAAGGTGAAATGACCGAAGCTGAAGCCCGTAAATTCCTCGAAAATATTTTTCAAAAAGATAGTGGCAAGCCCGCTGGCGATCGTGAAGTTCCCACCGCAGCCGTTGAAGTTAAAGATTCTGAACTAGAAAAAGAAATTTTAGTTTTGACTGAACAGATCACGATGCTCAAAGCTGAACTTGCTGCGTTGCGAGCCGAGTCCAACTCAGATCAATAAATTGCCATTACTCTTCTGAACTGTGGCAGTTTAGGACGAATACTAAGACTGGATAAAAGATAAAAATTCTTTAATTTCTTTTAAACCAATCATTAATCTTGTAAGTGGGAAAATGTCACCTTAGAGATAATCTCAGGTTAGTCATTTTCCCATTTTTCTGAACTTAATAAGTCTCCGATGCAGTCCCGTAGTAGATAGTCACATCTTTCTAATTCTGACTCAACACTGCTCCATTCACGGGGCGGGATAAATTCGCACAAACAGTACAAAGATTGATTTCGTCGAACTAAATTTTGCTCAACTAAATTTCTCACTTCATCCCGAATTTGACCAAGAGATACGAAAAAAGGATTCGAAAATGCAAGAGTAGAATTAATCATGAATTCTTTCCAGAAAAGAAATAATACCAACAAGAAGACATCTAAGGCAGGAAGCAAAACTTATCTCAACGGTTAAAACTATTAGCAATTAAACGTAAGTATTGCTTGTTGCATCACTCAATCTGCCGTTTCTTATTTAACAGTTAACCCTTTCTTTTTCTTCATGTCTTAAGGAAGATTTTATTCACATAACTTAATGAACTTTCCCTAATATAAACTCATGTGATTATTAATGTATACCTTTCGACTTGATTGCCCAGAAAAAACACTTAGATAGATTTACTTAGGGCAAGTGATTGATGGGAGAACTTACCTTATATTGACACTAATTGAGTAGAATAAGATATGACAAAACCTCATAAACTTTTCTTGAAGGTAAAGAAAGACAAGACTACCAATCTTCAGGAAACGAAAACGAGGCTATTAAATGATTCTAAAAAAAGCTTGTGTTGACTAGTCGTCACTCCAGCATTGCACTGGATTTAGATCTGCAATATGGTCTCTCAAAAGAAAACCATTGCGTTCTAGTTCGCGCTCTACACAAACCCATTCACGGGCAGGGATAAACTGACAGAGTACGTAAATCGGTTGGCGACAGTCAATTTTGCCCATCTCCACCAACTGACGAACTTCATCCTTTAGCATCTCAATAGAGAAATGCTTCCCCTGATTAAATGTTTGAGGCATCGTAGCAATACTCATTTCAGTTACCTCTCAACGGATGAAGAACTATATCGCCACCATCTTACTGGAAAACGTAATGCACTGCCAGCGTAAAAATGCTGTATATTTCAATACCTTGGTGAATTTTTCTTCATTCCTGTTACGGAAAGTTACGTAGATTCTCTGTTTATTAACTTGTTCGGTTGATCACCGGAGTTATATTTGGTTTTTTCTAGGTGAACTCAGCATCTCTGGAAAGTTTTGTCTCGTCTGGAATCCAGAGTTTAGTGCAGAGACGTTTTTGGGCGATCGCCATCTGTCCGTAGGAGAAATGACATGGTATTGGCTGGTCAAACACCTGACAAATGTCATGGAAGAAATAGGGCGTTCCATAACTTAAAACTGCCTGAATATCTACCTTTTGAACTATGTCTTTTAGGAGATTAACAGGCTGAATTAAGCTGCCACTAAAGGGATTGCCTCTCGTGAAAATTTGTACCATCGTGGGCACGGCCTGAAGATTATAGTCTTGCCAGTGCTTGAATTCAATGATCTGGGGTGTGAAGCCGTGGGACTGGGGTAAGGCGATCGCCGGACAATTGGGTTTAAGGAAATCGCTTTTCAGGATGGAGTCGACAATAATCAAGTTTTGCGCGGGAGTGTCGGTGTAGGTGGCTAAAGGTTGGCCGCAACTATTGTGTTTACTTGAGTGTTTAAGGATTTCTGTAACGATATTTTGCGTTTGTTGTTCGGCGATCGCCTCAGGATAAGAAAGGGTAATGGGCTGAGTAAGGTTTTGCTTAGCTGCCCAAATGCGCTCGACGGATTTTTTTAGGCGTGCTTTCGTGAGACGGCCAGATTGCACGGATTTTTCGACGGCGGCGATCGCCCCAGCTACATCTGGCGGCATCAACAAAATATCGGCTCCGGCTTCTAGTGCCAAAACAGCTACCTCATCAGGCTCCGCAAATTTAGTGACACCGCCCATCATCAAAGCATCGGTCACAATCAACCCATCAAAAGCTAAATTTCTCCGTAATAAATCGGTCAGGATTTTGGGGGAAAGGGTTGCGGGATATTTTGTATCTACAGCCGAGATCATCAAATGGGCTGTCATCACCGAATCGACACCAGCGGCGATCGCCTCTGTGAAAGGCGGCAATTCAGTTTTTTCTAAGCGTGCTAAGTCGTGAAGAATAGTCGGTAACGCGACATGGGAATCTGTTGCCGTATCGCCGTGACCGGGAAAATGTTTCGCAGAGGTTAGCGCCGGATATTTTTTAACCCCTCGCATAAATGCTGTGCCCAGTGCCGAAACTTCTTCTGGTGTTTCGCCAAAGGCACGAATATTAATGACAGGGTTCTCAGGATTATTATTCACGTCCATCACTGGCGCGAGAATCCAGTTAATACCGATACTTAACGCTTCTCTTGCTGTCGTCTCACCCATTTGCTCAGCAAGGGCGATCGCCTGACTTTGATCCTGACGATAAATTTCGGCCAGAGCCATTGGCGGCGGAAACCAACTTGTCCCAGCAAATCGTTGTCCTACACCTTCTTCGATATCCGCAGCAATCAGTAGAGGAATATCAGCCCAGCCTTGTAATTGCTTTGTTTTGAGAGAGACTTCCGCGGCGCTACCTCCCAATAAAATCACCCCACCCACAGACCAATCTTTGACCCATGTTTGGAGTGTATTTTGAGCCGCTTCCCATTGCGGATAGAGGCGATCGCCATCTAGTAAACAACCAGACGAGCGCACAACAATTAACTGTCCGATTAGTTGTCGTAAAGAGAGAGAATCAATGTCCGGTAGCGCACCCATCAACCGTTAAACCGCTTCTTCAGATTCCAGCTCTTCGGGTTCCTTAATCTCAAGCTGATTAATCATATGAATCATGCGATCGCCTTCTTCGAGGGAACGATCTTCGATAAAGAGAATATGGGGCGATCGGCGTAAACGAACCCGTTGTCCTAGGGTACGACGAACAAAACCCTGACTAGCTTTTAAGCCTTCCATTGTTTCCTGCCGCGCCTCTTCCGAACCGTAAATGCTCACAAAAACCTTTGCGTGCTGAAGATCACCAGAAACTTCCACATCCGTAATGCTGACCATGCCCGCACCCACGCGGTCATCTTTAATATCCTGCATCAGCATCATGCTAATTTCCCGCTTAATGAGCGAAGAAACCTTAGATACCCGTCGACTATTAGCCATAACTTTTACCTCCTACTACCTTGTCTTATAAATCAAGTTCACTGAAACTTCGATAACGCCGTTCAACTTGAGCGCTCAGACAGGGAGGATTAACAACGCCCTTAGTCTATCTTGAAAAAACCCAGCTATCCAACCGAGAAATAGTATTAACGCTCTAATATGGTGGGAAATTTTGGCGCAAACCTTAAGGAAACATCAAGATATATCGGAGATTCTTGACAACATCACCGTTTTTTATTGATTAATACTGTAAAAACTGTAACAAAATTTCCGGAACAGGGTATGTTTAATCCTGATATAAATGGTCAGTGAGTAACCCCAATAATGCTGGATAAATCCGAAGCAATTATCGAAGCGATTGACGCACGAGAAATTTTAGATTCTAGAGGCCGTCCCACAGTAGAAGCAGAAGTTCGTTTTGCTAGTGGTGCCTTTGGTTT
>CAZXBK010000016.1:0-36049 GCA_964638765.1 uncultured Synechococcus sp.
TGAGCGTAACTTTAAGGTCAACACAAGGGAAACCAGCAAGTACACCTTTTTCGATAGATTGCTCAAAGCCCTTCTGAACAGCAGGCCAGAATTCACGAGGAACATTACCACCAGTCACCTTAGACTCGAACTGGAAGCCAGAACCGGGTTCACCAGGCTCAATAGTGTAGTCAATCTTACCGAACTGACCAGAACCACCAGACTGCTTCTTGTGAGTGTAGCTGTCGGAGAATTGCTTGGTGATAGATTCGCGGTAGGCAACCTGAGGCTTACCAACTTCAACATCAACACCGTAGGTACGCTTGAGGATGTCCACCTTAATATCAAGGTGAAGCTCACCCATACCCTTAATAATGGTTTCGCCACTATCTTGATCAGTTTCAACTTGGAAAGAAGGATCTTCCTTTACCATCTTGCTGATCGCAGCACCCATCTTCTCGTTACCACCCTTATTCTTGGGAGTAATCGCAATGGAGATTACAGGGTCAGGGAAGACCATTGCTTCTAGGGTTGCAGGATTGTCCTTATCACAGAGAGTGTGACCAGTTTGGACATTCTTCATACCGACAATCGCGATGATGTCACCAGCTTGGGCTTTGTCGATCTCTTCGCGGGAGTCAGCATGCATTTCTACCATCCGACCAATACGCTCAGTCTTACCTGTTGCAGTATTGAGGATAGTGTCGCCCTTGTTAATTGTGCCGGAGTAGATACGAGTAAATGTAAGCGCGCCGAAACGGTCATCCATAATCTTGAACGCAAGAGCGCGGAGAGGCTTCTCAGGATCAACGATCGCATAGGAACCAGTCTCATTACCCTCTTCGTCTGTCTCAGGCTGAGGCTTAACTTCGGTGGGATTAGGGAGGTAGTCAACAACTGCGTCTAGGACGAGCTGTACACCCTTGTTCTTAAAGGAAGAACCACAGTAAGTAGGGAAGAAATCAAGGTTACGAGTACCTTTGCGGATACATTCTTTGATTTCGTCGATGGTAACCTCTTCACCTTCAAGATATTTTTCCATGAGGTCATCGTCTTGCTCTACCGCAGTCTCGATGAGCATTTCACGGTATTCAGCAACCTTGTCAGCCATGTCTTCGGGAACATCTTTGATCTCGTAGTTCATGGGATCCATCGAGTCATCCCAAATCCAAGCTTTTTCAGTGAGAAGATCAACGACACCGACAAACTCTTCTTCACGGCCAATAGGCAGAACCATTACCAATGGGCGTGCATCAAGAATATTGTCAACTTGATCAACAACTTTATAGAAGTCTGCGCCAAGACGGTCAAGCTTGTTTACGTAGATAATCCGAGCAACTTTGGAGTCGTTCGCATAACGCCAGTTAGTTTCAGATTGGGGCTCCACGCCACCGGAACCACAAAATACACCGACACCACCGTCGAGTACTTTTAGCGAACGATAAACTTCAATAGTGAAATCAACGTGACCGGGAGTATCGATGATGTTGAGTTGGTGGTCTTTCCAAAAACAGCTAGTTGCTGCGGACTGAATGGTGATGCCGCGCTCTTGTTCTTGATCCATGAAGTCAGTTGTCGCTGCACCTTCATGTACTTCACCAATTTTGTGAATTTTGCCGGTTAACTTCAGAATACGCTCGGTGGTGGTTGTTTTACCCGCATCGACGTGAGCGAAGATACCGATATTACGATATTTGGTCAGGTCTTTCATTGTGTTTATGTTCGCTCTATAGAATTTAAGTACTAAGATTTACTAGGGTGATCACAAATGTTTAGGTTGAATTAATGTACATCTAAACGCTTCTCGACCCGAATTTAGAGCTATTTTTCACATCGAGGAAGGTGAGTGTAACAGTAAATCACTTCTTTGTATTATAAGTGTCACTCGTCATGTTGTGTATAGGTTGCTGTTTCGCCCTGTAGAAACTACATTTTGGCAATAGCAAAGAATATTAAAATCTTTGTCAGTCACTATGGCAACATTACAGATTGTAAATTATCTTGTGGTGATTATGAATAGTGATATCTACCGGAAGGAATAGCGATCGCCCTACTTTTAGTGAAGTTATGTCTGAGAATCCCAACGAAATTGATGTTTATGCGATAGCGCAGCAATTGGGAGACGGGGGACGATCGCCGCGTCAGATGTCAGGTTCAGAGGAAGGCGAAGGCTTACAGGACAAGCTCGAAAAACTAACGGAGCGCTATGAAGAACTTTATTATCTCAGTCGTTCGGTGTGGGAACTTCTAGAGGAAGCGACGGAACTCACGGAAGAGGATTTACGGGAAAAGCTAGAGATTGTGAAGTCTCGTGAGAAATTAGCCACCAAACCCAAAGCACAAAGCTGTCCGGAATGCGATCGCCCACTACAGCGGATTGAGGGTAAGCACCACCGTTGTATCTATTGCGGTTATATCCAAGAATTTAGTAGCTCATTTGATAAGTTGCTGTAGAGAAAAATTGTTGTAGATGTCATGTTTCGGGGCACAATAAACAGCGGCAACGCAATTGATTGCTGGGAACGAATACATGACTGAGGGTCTACATCGTTTGAAAAGTCTTGAGTATATTCGCATTATCGCCGTGGAGCCTGCTGGGGCCCTTAATATTGGTTCGGTGGCGCGTGTGATGAAGAATATGGGTTTATCGCGGCTGGTACTCGTCAATCCCCATTGTGATCATTTGGGTGAAGAGGCTCGTTTAATGGCTGTGCGTGCGCCGGAAATTTTAGAAAATGCGACGGTCGTCCAGAGTTTGCCGGATGCATTAGAGGGTTGTCAAAAGGCGATCGCCACCACAGGAGAGCCGAGGGAATTACCAACGCCGATGGAAACGCCAAAGCAGGTTTTGCCATGGCTACTAGAAGACGATGTTCCCAGTGCGATTATTTTTGGCCGAGAGGATAATGGCCTCACAAATACGGAACTAAACCACGCCCAACGTTTTCTCTGTATTCCAACAGGCGATCAATATACATCTCTCAATCTGGCGCAGGCGATCGCCGTTTGTTGTTATGAGCTTAAAAGTTTGAGTACAACGCCAATGACACCAACATCTGTACGTTCCCAAGATTTAGCGGATCTGAAGGATTTAGAAGGCTATTACCAACACCTAGAGCAACTGTTGTTAAAAATTGGTTATTTGCATGAACATACCGCTGCCGCTCGCATGAATAAGTTTCGGAGCCTCTATAACCGCAATGAGTTAACCCGTGCTGAAACGTCGATGCTGAGGGGGATACTGCGGCAAGTCGAATGGGCGATCGCCCACCCAGATAAACTTACAGAATCAGACTAAAGGCCTTGTCTTAATCACCTTTGAGGTAATCTTCAAGAAATTTCAGCACATAATCTAACTGCTCTTTAATTTCGGCCAGTAATAGTTGAATTTGCGACATGTCTTCCTTGTGAGCCGCATCCTCAAGGTCATTGCATAATGCAGGCACATTTTTGATGCTGGCAGTTGCCACAGAACCCCGCAGACGGTGGGCTTCATACAATATTTGCCCCATATCTTCTTCAATAACCGCCGTCTCTAGACCCGATAAATATTTCGGTAAGCTGGACGTCAACTCCTTAAACATCAGTCGGTGAAAGGCAATATCTTCACCGTAAAAACGTTTCAGTCGCTTAAAGTCGATAGGAGACTCTAAATTTTCTGTACTGGTTTCGTCAGAATCATTTGAAATTGACTCTGTTTTAGTATCAGATTCCGTGGCGATCGCCTCCACCGGTTCAGGGAGATAATCTTTCAGCGCACGCTCTAGGACAATGCGTAATGTTTCAATTGTGGTAGGTTTGGCAATATAGTCATCCATGCCCGCAGACAAACATTTTTCCCGTTCACCTTCTAAAACATTGGCGGTCATTGCCACAATGATGATTGGTGTATCCTCTGGCTTTTCTTGTTTACGAATTGCCTCCGTCGTGTCATAGCCGTCTAGCTCCGGCATACGACAATCCATCAAAATGAGATCATACTCTTTGTCCCGCAACATCTCAAGGGCAATTTTGCCATTGTCAGCACAGTCGACATTATTGAAGCCTAAAACCTCTAACTGATTGGTAATGACCAGTTGATTAACAGGGGTATCCTCAACTAACAAGATATTGACATTCAGCGATCGCTCGACAAATTTTTGAGAATCTAGCGACAGATTACTCGCTCCAATAGAAGTAATTTCAGTCTCATCAATCCCTTTCAAGAACCGCCAGAGAGATTGCTGTTGTATCGGTTTCATGAGGTGGCGGATTTTTTGTTTCTGGAGCCAATTTTTCAGACTTTGGTAATCCACCTGGGAAATAATAACCACCAGCTGCTCCCGGGGCAGAGCATCCTGAAGACGATTTAAAACCGTACGAATTTGATCCTGCTGACCACAGAAAATTGGGAGAGAATAGAGCACCAAGTCATAACTTTGATGATTCTCAATTTTTACTAGACCCTCAATCAAATCTGAGCAACTGTCCACCGACATGTCGCAGGCTTCTAGGTATTCGACGCAAAGCTGCCGTGATGTTGTGTTCGCGTCGATAACGAGCACATCTTGAGGTTCTAAATTCGGCTGGATAGAGACCGTATTTAAACACTGAAAGACCGCTGTAAACCAGAAGGTCGAGCCTTCTCCCATACGACTTTCGATCCCTATGTCCCCTTGCATGAGCGTGACCAATTGTTTGGCGATCGCCAGACCTAGACCTGTACCGCCATACTGACGAGTTGTTGAGGGATCCACTTGGGAGAAAGACTGGAATAATTTTTGCTGATCTTCGAGTTCAATACCGATGCCTGTATCCGTCACTTCAGCACGGATTGCCACTAGAGTTTCATCCTCACGAGTTTCTTCAGTGTCAATCAACATGGCGCGAATGATCACCGAACCTTGGGACGTGAACTTAATCGCATTGCTGACAAGGTTGGTTAAAATTTGCCGCAATCTAATCGGATCACCAATTAAAACTTGATTCAGTTGCGGTTCAACGAAGGTTAAAAGCTCAACTCGCTTATTGTGCGCTTGGATGGCGAGAAGTTCAGCAACAGACTCAATACAATCAACAATATCTAAAGACGTTTTTTCTAATTGCATTTCGCCAGCTTCAAGCTTGGAGAAATCTAAAATATCGTTAATCAAATACAACAGATGCTTGGCACTATTGTTGAGGGTTTGCACAAAATTTTGCTGCTGAGATGATAGCTCTGTACTTTGGAGAAGTTCTGCAATACCCAAGATGCCGTTCATCGGTGTGCGGATTTCGTGGCTCATATTTGCCAAGAAACTGGACTTTAGACGAGATGCTTCAAGGGCAGCTTCGCGACCCAGCACAAGATCCTGGATATCTTGGGAGACGATAACGATACCGCCCACCTCTTTTTCGCTGTAATACCAAGGTTGTAAAGCCCATTTGAGATAACGAACTTGACCGTCATTGCGCGCAAAAGTATCCTCATCACAGGTGAGCACTTCTCCCGCTAAACCACGTTCATTGATTTTTTTATAACGTTCTGATAAATCTGGAAAAATGTCGTAGTGGGAGCGCCCAATTAAGTCTTTATCACCTAGCCCATAATCCTCTGACCATTGGTAACTGTAGGCGATGTAGCGCATCTGAGTATCAAACATGGCCATCGCTACAGGCATATTTTGGATCAGTTGACGCAGTTGGCGACGCTCTTGTTCGAGGGACTGGAGAGCCAATTTTCGCTCCGTAATTTCGACCATTACCCCTTCAAGGAAAATGAGCTGGTCGTCTTCATCAAAGACCCCTGTCCCTTGTTCGGAGATCCATGCTAATTCTGTATCACGACGAATAAGGCGATATTCGACTTTATAGGTTGGATTTTCTGGGGTGATATTTTTGGTGATAGCAGCCAATGACAGTACATCAGCCGGGTAAATGATGTCGCTGAAGGCACGGACATGGTTATTTAAAAAGTCTGTCGCAACGTAACCTGTAATTTCTTCAATACGATTACTGAGAAACTCCATTGTCCGATGCTCATCGGGAAAACAGTGAAAGACTGCGCCCGGAATATTTAGCAGTAGACTGCGGAAACGATCTTCACTATCTCGTAATGCTTGCTCTGTCAGGCGGCTTTCCTTAATTTTGTCCTGAAGTGAACTGTTTACGGCTTCTAGGGTTTCTGTACGCTCGGTTACTTTCTGTTCAAGTTGACTATTAACTGTTGCGAGTTGCTTATTCGCTTCACCCAGTTTTTCTAAGGCTCGCTTACGCTCGATCTCCGCGGCGGCACGGGAGGCGAACACGGTAATAATTTTTGTAGCCTGGTCGCGATCAATGGTTGGCTCGCAGTGAAAGACCCGCAATGTACCGATAGTTTGCTGATTACGGTCTAGGATTGGCACTCGCAAATAAGACGTTTTTGGTTCTGCGGGATCGTCAATTTCGTTGATAGTGACATTGTTTTCCGCAAAGGCTGGGTTAGACCATGAAGCAAGGGTTAAGGTCTTTGCCAATTCTGGATCATCGGCATTTAAAACCTCGGCAATTTGGATTTGCTTGACCTTTAAGGCGATCGTTAATTTTTTAACGAGAGTTGGGAAAAAGTCTTGGCCTGTAACTGCGGCTGTTGCTTCAACAATTTGGTTGAAGACTGCATCGGCCTTCTGGCGCTCCCGCATCTCAGCTTGAAGCTGATCGTTGATTTGCTCTAGCTCTTGGGGACTCTTGAGGTTCAGAAATTGTGGCAATAAAAAATATAGCTCAATCGCTGTGTAACAGGAGATAAGGGCAGTCAGAGCATGCTCAAAGGTTGACAGTGAAGCAAGGGGTATCCAGATTGTGAGTACGTCTAAAAAGTGTCCAACACCACAGGCGATGATAAAAGCACTGAATAAGACAAAGACCTTTGAAAAGGGCGTGTCCTGACGTTTTCTAACGAAATAGATGAGCATTAACGGAATCGAAAAGTAGGCGATCGCCGTCAAAAAATTAGAAATAACATGGAGACCTAACAGCGAACCAGACATCGGGTCATCTGTACCAAAGGGCGCGAACACACTGTCACGCAATGGCGATCGCCAATCTCCTAAATTAGTAAGTAAGACTTCTTGCATTTAACGCAATCCCCCCGAACGGGAATCATTTAAACTACCGAACCAAATATCAACTGCACCATCTTCACCCGAGAAACGACTTTCTATACCCAAAGGGGGATGACAGGCTGCACACTCTTACTATTGTTAACAATCATTTAAGGTGATTTACCAAATGATTCGGTGTCTTAATGCTTTTTTTAGATTCTCCTCAACATTTTGAATCTTCCTTGACAAGCATTGATAGTTAGCGTAAGAGCGTTCACTGAGAACCTTTTAGTTATTGCCAGAACCACTACGATGTAACGCACACGGTCACACAAAAATATTTAATAGGCACTTTCTGGTGATCGCCTACCGGCACAAAATATGCAGCACATAGTCGCGAATTGAGTAGCTCTCAATGATCTTCAATCATGGTTTTTCGGAAGAATGTCAGCTTTATATCCACAGAAGGATGACAAATACCAAGCTACTCTTTTTTTGAGGATTTTGTAAAGAAATGAAAACCGCACCTCGAATTTAAAGGTTCTCTTAAGAACTTCCGCCCACAATCAAAGGTCTTAAGACGCTTTCGTCATGGAGATATTGACTGTAATTTCTAAAACATCAGGCATAATAAGAAAACATTTTGCATCGATTTAGACTATGGAGAAAAGCTAGTGGCTGAGAAATCCCGCCGTTCCAAACGCAAAAAAAAGATTTCTACCCAGTCGCGAAATTCCCAGTCGGGTGGCAAAGTTGTATCCATATCATCCCGTCGCCGTACTAAGCCAAAGGCGGAAAATTCTCGTCCCCGAAAAAAAGCACGCAAACCAGCGAATCCTCCATCAGCACAAGTTTCGCCCCAAAGAAAGGTACGCCGCACAAGACGAACTGCGACCAAGGGAGGCACAAGTAATCGCCAGACTCGCCGTCTACGACTGAAATTACCCAAGCCAATTTTGTACCCAATTCGCTTTGCCATTGTGGGCATTGGTATTGGTGCGTTTATTGGCACGCTGCTAGCGATTTCTAATTCTCGCCCTTACATTAATGTCACTCAGGATACGGAGCAACGTAGTGAATCGTTTGCACCAGTAGCACCGCCAAATCCCCTACCCCTAACCACGCCCCTCACTGAAATGCGTGAGTCAGTACAAACGGCGATCGCCGCCGATCCAGAGTTAGAGGCAACGCTATTATTTGTCGATTTAGATACGGGTGAATACCTAGATGTCGCTTCATCTAGAAGTGTTTCTGCCGCGAGTACGATTAAAATCCCTGTCCTTGTGGCGTTTCTTGAAGCTGTTGATCGGGGTGAAGTTCAACTAAAAGAACAGTTGATGATTACAGAAAGCGTCAAGGGTGGCGGCTCTGGTAATTTTCAATATAAAGATAACGGCACAGAATACTCTGCCTTATTTGTCGCCTCGGAAATGAGTATCAATAGCGACAATACTGCCACCAACATGATCATTGAACAGCTCGGTGGCTTTGAAGTATTGAATCTGCAATTTCAACGTTGGGGTTTAAAGCAAACCCAACTCAATGAATTATTACCTGACCTAGAAGGGACAAATCAAACGACCGCAAGGGATTTAGCCTTTTTACTAGCAAAAATTAATCAAGGGGAAATTTTATCGACCCGTTCCCGCGATCGCCTAATACGGATTATGAGCGCCACAAGTAATAATCGCCTGTTACCCCAAAGTCTTGGTCAAGGGGCGGCGATCGCCCACAAGACAGGAGATATCGGCTTTATCATTGGCGACGCAGGCATTATCGATATGCCCAACGGTAAACGCTACATTGCTTCGATTTTTGTAGAACGTCCTTACAATGCCGTTAAAGGCAGAGAATTACTCCATAAAATTGGCCGTCAGTTTTACCAATATTTGGAGCAGGAGCAAGCCCCGTTACCAGCTCCCGCCGAACCTAGTGATCAAGAAAAACCACTAGAAACAGCCGCTTTTCCAGAGTCAGATTAAAGTAACTCTCAAATTTCAAAGCTTGGAACTATAGTGATTTCGACGAAGCTATAGAGGTGGTTTTCACCCTTCCTTGAGGAAAGTCTCCGGAGGGAAGAAAAGGTTTCGATATGAGTCGCAAATTCCAAAAAAATCATCGCTGACTCCTCCCAAAAAAGAGATTTCAGACCTTATTCGAAATGACTATAAATTTAATTGCGGAGCTGCACAGGCATGATCAAATAGGTCATCTGCATGGCCCCTAAAGGACTAAAAATCACAGGTTGATTATTTTCGTTGAGCTGCATCTGAATTTCATTACTCGGTAGTGCCTTCAGACCTTCTAATAAATATTTCACATTAAATGCGATTTCGAGACTTTCGCCGGTCACTTGGGCATTGAGGGCAACATCACCACTGCCGACATCTTGAGCTTCTACGGATAAATGGAGTTTTTGAGCTTCCGCATCCAGCCGGAAATTGACAACATTATTTTTTTGGTCTGCTAAAACCGCAACACGTTCAATCGCACTGACCAGACCGCGACGCTCTAAAGTTACTTGGCGGTTAAATTGCCGAGGAATAAGTTGATGGTAGGCAGGATAAGCCCCATCTAATTTACGGCTCGTTAGCCGCTGGTCATTTAATTCAAAAATGACTTGACCTTCGTCTAGATGCAGTGCCACCAAATCAGATTCGTTAGCGCTGGTTAACATCCGCTCTAGTTCCCGTAATGCCCGTGCTGGAATCGTTAGGGCGAAATCTTCTAAGGCCGGGGCTGGTAATTTGCCCTCTTCGGTGTCTGAGGGTTCTGCCTGATCACTCGTTTCGACTAAAGCTAACCGGTGCCCATCAGTGGCGGCAAATTCGAGACAATCTTGTTTGTGAGTCAAATGTACGCCCGTTAGTACCTGCTTCGTTTCGTCGGCACTCGCGGCAAATAAGACTCCCCCCAAACCTTCACTCAGGGCGATCGCCGGCAACATCAATTTAGTCCCGTCCGTAATGGTTGGTAAATCAGGAAATTCCTCAGCACCAATCCCACGAATTTGGAATCGACCCGCAGCCGTTAAAGTTACGAGGGCATCCCCTTCACTAAGGGCATCTTGGGGACAATCTAGAGCAACTTCCCCCTCGGGTAGGCGAGACACAATATCGTTGAGGAGTTTTGCCGGTAAAGTTAAAGCGCCACCTTCGAGAACCTGAGCCGGAAAGCTGGTGCGAATTCCCAAACTTAGGTCATAGGCCGTCAACTGAATTTCGTGATGACCCACATCAGCCTTTAAAAGAACATTCCCCAAAATCGGATGAGTAGGACGTGAAGGAACAGCCCGGCTGACGAGGGAAAGTTGACTATTTAAATCGCTTTGGCTGCAAACAAACTTCATGGCGTACGGGGAAATCATCAAACAGAGCAGCTAGATTCTACTACAACATTCTCCGAATCAAACGAAACTCGAAATATATTCATTGGCAAGATTTCTAGCCTCGGTTTGTGGAGGATTCCTTGTACGGTGATCACGAGTCTAAGCTGAACAATCACCCCCAAATTCCTGCTGTACAATTAAAACTGTAGGAAAATAAAGCTAAGTCGATAAAGGCTCTACTGACTTGCTGATGTATGAATCTATTTGCATGATCTTGAGAGCAAAAAGACTTAAACCTACACTTTAGTTAATCGGATTGTTTCCCTTTCATAATTAAAGTTGAAAGAAGGTCTCAGCCCCTAGCTAAACGCACTAAATTAAAATAGCAAACATAAATAAAGAAGATTCATGACTAACATCCAACAACAAATCGAGAAAGAGCGCGATGCGGCACGTGAAGCTTGCAGTACTGATGCAGGTTCTGCTGAATGTGCAGCAGCTTGGGATGCAGTAGAGGAGCTTCAGGCGGAGGCTTCCCACCAGCGTCAGCAAGAGCCAGAAAAGAGCGAACTTGACAAATTCTGTGACGAAAATCCAGATGCTGATGAGTGCCGTATCTACGAAGACTAATTTTTTGCCTTTGTTTGCGGCGATCGCCTATTGGCCTTTGCCGTAAGTACAAGACTATCGACACATTAACGAATCAGATGACAAAGTTTTTATAGCATTAATTGCTTTCATCTTCTGATTCAGCTTTAAAACAGTGGTATCTTTCCGGGGTGCCGCTGTTTTAGTTTGTGTATACTGAAACAGTTAAAAACCGACCTGAGAAACCTACGTAAAACTATGGATGAAGCATTATTTCGGCAGTTAGCTTGGATGGATTATCGCCTTGCCGTTATTTTCACTGTCATCATTCCGATTGTGCTGTTGATTTGGAGCTTTGTGAATAAAGTCGAATCAATGCAGCGCCTCCTCGGAATCTACTGGAAAGTTGCTAGTTTACTTATGATCACGGTGTATTTATTAATTCCCAGTTGGTCAGTTGGTTATCTCACGGGGTTACTATCGCGCATCCTGATTCCCATTAGTTTGTGGTTTTGGATTGATTTAAATGAAGAAATCCGCGATCAACCCGCTAGCAAACTAAAACTCATCTTTACTTCTTGGCGTTGGGCGATGACGGTTTACTGTGCCCTCGGTGCATTAGTGAATTTACCCTTTATTTCCTGTGCTTTTTCCGCCGCGACAAGACAAGGAGCCTATTGCCAAGTGTGGCTTGAAGCGCCCACAAAGTACCAGCAGATCCTCCATAACAATTCGACCCCCGGTTTTCTCGGCTTTCTTGGGGCAACGGGGTTAATTGTCTACGTCATTTATTTACTCTCTTTCCTTGTTTTCCGTCTGGGTCGCCAAGGTCGTATTGCCATCGAACAGTAAATCCTGAGGTCTGGCGGCAACAATTTTCAAAAAGATAAAGAAAAAGTCTTGCCAATCGATATTTGCTTTGCTATATTTGAACTTGTGCGCAAAAAAACGCCAGGATAGCTCAGTTGGTAGAGCAGAGGACTGAAAATCCTCGTGTCGGCGGTTCAATTCCGCCTCCCGGCACTCAAATTAATTTCAGAAAAGTTCACATGTGATGTGGACTTTTTTTGTATTTGCATTAGGGATTATTGGGCGATCGCCTAATGGCATTGTGCGGAAAGCTACGTTTGGGCTACGGGGCATTAAAGATTAGCCAATTTAAATATCATCTCTGGAAACACGATTTTTCGTGAAAGAAATGGCGATCGCCCATGATGTTGTAAATCCTTTATCTCTATCGAAAGGTCTATGGCAAAATGGACGGGTTAAAGAAAATGTTAACGGGGTTGGGTATCGATTAATGTCTAAATTTATCTTTGTTACCGGTGGTGTAGTGTCCAGCATCGGCAAAGGAATCGTGGCAGCAAGTTTAGGGCGACTGCTCAAATCGCGGGATTATTCCGTGTCGATCCTCAAGCTTGACCCATACATTAATGTCGATCCCGGTACGATGAGTCCCTTCCAGCATGGTGAGGTTTTTGTGACCGAAGATGGCGCAGAGACTGACCTCGACCTCGGCCACTACGAACGTTTTACCGATACTTCCATGTCCCGCCTCAATAGTGTGACGACAGGATCTATTTATCAAGCTGTTATTAATAAAGAGCGACGCGGCGATTATCAAGGGGGAACAGTACAGGTCATTCCCCACATCACCAACGAAATTAAAGAACGCATTTTCCGTGTGGCTGAGAATACAAATCCCGATGTTGTGATTACCGAGATTGGGGGCACAGTCGGCGATATTGAGTCTCTACCGTTTCTCGAAGCGATTCGTCAGTTCCGCAAAGAAGCCGGACGCGACAATGTAATCTACATGCACGTGACTTTGATTCCGTGGATTCCGGCGGCGGGAGAAACAAAAACGAAACCGACTCAGCACTCCGTTAAAGAATTGCGCTCCATTGGTATTCAGCCAGATATTCTGGTTTGTCGCTGCGATCGCCCGCTACCGGAAGGACAACGGGAAAAAATTTCTGAGTTTTGTAATGTCCCTGAAGAACAGGTGATCACCTCCCAAGATGCCAGCAGTATCTATGAAGTGCCCCTGATGTTGGAGCGGGAAGGCTTGGCTGAACAAAGTTTAAAACTACTCAATATGGATCTGCGCCAACCGAATTTGGAGCATTGGACGAGTCTCGTGAACCGAATGAAACGTCCAACCCGTCATATGGACATCGCCATTGTCGGTAAATATGTCCAGCTAAATGATGCCTATCTCTCGGTCGTCGAATCCCTCGGCCACGCGGCGATCGCCAACGATATTGATATCAAGCTCCATTGGGTCAATGCCGAAGATATTGAGCAGCACGGTGCGGAAAAATATCTCTCAGAAATGGCAGGTATAGTCGTTCCCGGTGGTTTTGGTTCCCGTGGTGTCGATGGTAAAGTTGCGGCGATCGCCTATGCGCGCACCCAAAATATTCCCTTCTTAGGTCTTTGTTTGGGCATGCAATCTTCTGTGATTGAATGGGCACGTAATGTTGCCAAGCTCGAAGATGCCAATAGTGCCGAGTTTCAGCCAGAAGCGAAAAATCCTGTGATTAATATTTTGCCCGAGCAGCGCGATGTCGTAGATCTCGGCGGCACAATGCGTTTAGGCTTATATCCTTGTCGTCTGACGCCAGACACTAAAACCCATGCGTTGTACGGCAAAGAAGTCATTTACGAACGCCACCGCCACCGCTACGAATTTAATAATGCCTATCGCAATCTTTTCCTCGAAACAGGTTACAAAGTTAGCGGTACATCGCCCGACGGTCGCCTAGTAGAAATTATTGAATATCCCGATCACCCCTTCTTTATTGCCACCCAGTTTCACCCAGAGTTTCAATCCCGACCCAATAGTCCCCATCCACTATTCCTTGGGTTTATTCAAGCGGCGACAACCCACAAATCCGAAGCCCTCGCGACGCCTAATGTTGTTGAAGAGATGACCGCAACTTTGTCCTAAGGTTTCAAAAAACACCAACTTTTATAGTAATTTCGAATAGCTCCTAGAGTTTTTGATGGTCCTTCCTTGGGGAAGGTGCCGAAGGCGGAAGGGGTTGCGACAAGCTTCGCAAAACGGAGAAATCACTCCTGTCACCTTCATCGAAGAGACTATATCGATCACATTGCCCATTAAATTACGAGAAATAATGCCTCAACCACTACACCACATCGTCCTTTTTGAACTCGCAACAACAACCACTACTGTCGATACCCAAGCCATCATTGACGACGGCATTGATCTACTCGGAAAAATTCCCGGTGTGCTGAGCGTCGACCTTGGTTTAAAAGCCCGTGAAGACCGCGATGTTCACATCAAAACCTACCAATTAGGTCTGTACGTGAAGCTCGAAAGTAACGAAGCTCTCGATGTGTATTCGCCTCACCAGAATCACCAAGAATTCCTTACTCGCCACAAAACGAAATGGACAAAGGTGCAAGTTGTTGATTTTTGTGGACAATAGCCGACGATTCAGCGGTTGAGAGATTAATCTTTCACCATGATGGATTTAGAAATACGTGAGTCCGTAGATTCGGATTTACCACAAATTTTAGAGTTGGCGATCGCCGCCTTTGGGGAAGAAGCCTCGGAAATTACTGAGCTGATTTCCGCGTTACTCGCCGATCCAACAGCCCAGCCATTACTGTCATTGGTAGCGGTAAAAGATGGTGGTGTCGTCGGTCATATTTTGTTTACCAAGGTGCAATTGGAGCCAGAACTAAAAACACCTGTTGCGGCATCAATTCTTGCGCCCCTTGCCGTACTGCCCAAATATCAAAAGCAGGGTATTGGCGGTCAGCTTATTCGGATGGGCTTAGAAACACTCAAGGCCGTCGGTGTAAAACTAGTCTTCGTGCTCGGTCACCCCAGCTATTACCCACGCCACGGTTTTGCACCCGCTGGTATTCAGGGATTTGAGGCAACCTATCCCATTGCCCCTAAGAATGCGGAGGCTTGGATGGTGCAGGAATTACAGCCTAAGGCACTGGCTCAAAACCAAGGACGGGTTGTCTGCGCCGATACGCTCAATAACCCCAAATACTGGGTCGAATAAATCCCTAAAGCTGCTTAATAAAATCTAAGAGATGATGGGCGATCGCCAACTTTGGTGCCATGGGAATCGTTGCTTGTCGTCCTTCTTTATCGATAAACACCAACTGATTAGTTTCGCTACCAAATCCCGAGTCTGGTAAATCGATGGAGTTGGCAGCGATCCCGTCAAGATTTTTTCGCCGTAATTTTTCTAAGGCTGGCGCAGTAATTTCGCCTGTTTGAGCTGCAAAGCCGATTAGTTTTTGATCAGTGCGTTTTTGTTGACCGAGTTGTGCCGCAATATCTGGAATTGTTTCGAGGTCTAAACTTTCCGGTAAGTCTGCTTTCGCCAATTTAGCGTCGTGACGAATTTTGGAACGAACATCACCTACTGCCGCACACATAATAATCCAATCAAACTCTGTAGCCTGCTCAAGAAGTGAGCGCTCCATTTCCGCTGAGCTAGTCACCGGAAATCGATCCACATCTGGCAAATCTTCGAGTAATTTGGCCTCAATGGGGGCATGGACTAAACTCACCTGTGCCCCCCGATAGACAGCCGCTTTGGCGATCGCCAGACCCATTTTGCCCGACGACGGATTCCCGATAAACCGCACCGCATCAATATATTCGCGAGTGCCACCTGCACTAATTAAGATTTTTCGTTCCGCCAGATCCCTTCGTCCTTGACTGTGAATCAGAGATTCTATCGCTTCAATAATTTCCGTCGGCTCCGACATTCGTCCCTTACCCCGGCGATCGCAGGCGAGGAGGCCACTATTGGGAGAAAGGATATGATAACGTTCGTCTTTTTGTAATTTGCGCCAATTTGATTGCACCGAAAGCTGTTGCCACATGTCCGTATTCATTGCTGGAGCGGCTAGGACGGGGCAAGTCGACGCCAAAATAATATTGGTGAGCAGAGTATCTGCTAACCCTAAACTCACCTTCGCTAAAGTATTTGCCGTTAAAGGCGCTAATAAAATTAAATCAGCCCATTCCCCCAACTCAATATGAACCGGACGGGGCTGGTGACTATCCCAAAAATCTTCGTCTGTGTAAGCCGCATGGCGACTCAGAGTTGCCACCGTTAAAGGCGTAATAAATCGCTGTGCCGAGTCGGTCAGTACCACACGAACTTCAGCTCCCGCTTTAAATAAACGGGAGATCACTTCACAAACTTTGTAGGCAGCAATGCCGCCACTAATACCGACAACGACTTTCTTGTCCCTGAGCATTTACGATTCGTCGTAAGCTTCAAAGTCAAGCAAGTGAAGATAAGGCTCTACCAATTCTTGACGCTGAAAGGCGATCGCCCGTAGCAGATGCCAATCCTGTAGCGCCTCGAAGGGACTTGCGTAATCATCTAGCTCTAACCGAGTCGCCAAACTTGCCACATCAGCTTCACTCATGTGAGAAATTTCCTGAGGCGTTTTTGTTAAAACAGCCATAACCAGACCTCCCAGATCCTGCACGCTACTGAGTTGTACATCCTTATCTTACCCTGTTCATTCCCAAAGAAAATCAGCCGTTATCGATCTTATTGTGTTCTTGATTTAGCCAAAATCTAAGCGTATCCTGATGAAGACAACGTCGTAGCAGAGACCGCTTCTCGTGTTGATCGAACCAAGATTGTTACGGGCTGCCCAGCAAATCTACTATAACTACGCAAATGTTCATCCCGTGCGCGCTCAATACGTAACAGGGGTGGCAATTGATCGGGAGACGGGTAACGGTTTTGTCAGTTTTCGGCAGCAGGCCATTGTTCTGCCACGGGAAGTTTTTATTCGAGCAGAAGATTTAATTCCTGCGTATTACCAATAATTTTAAGCTTGTAATTATTTGCCAAACATCACAAGGCGCGGCGCCAGAACAAGCTGTTCAGCATCAACTTTACTCGGTTTAAATTCGCCAATACCAAGAAATTTTTCGGTCTCATCATAAACTCCCAACGTTTTACCAGACGGTACGGGAGGGGTTTCCCAAGCAATTTTTTGCCCAAAATTCCACGCAGTGACTTGATCTTCCTGTAGCACCAGTCGATAGAGGTGTTGTAAAAGGTGATTTGGCGGCTGGCACGTAAAGGTTTGATCGCTTAGTTGCGCTTCAACGTCTTCAATACTGAGGCTATGGGCAAGACTAAAGCCTCCACTTGCTGTACGTATTAAACCGGCCAAGGTCGCTCCCGTTCCTAAAATCGCCCCCAAATCTCGGGCGATCGCCCTGATGTAGGTCCCCTCACCACAATGAATTTCTAAATCAAGTTCAGGGAAATCTCTCGATCGCCACCCCAAAATATTCAGTGCAAAAACTTCTACTTGGCGGCTAGGTACATCTACCTCAATACCTTGTCGGGCTAACTCATACAGCGGCTTACCATCTTTTTTGATGGCGCTAAAAGCTGGCGGAATTTGGGTAATTGTCCCTTTGAAGTTTGGAAGCTGAGCCGTTACTTCTGCCAAAGTTAGATTTGGACAAGGTATTTCGGCGATCGCCGCCCCTTCTAGATCATCCGTTGCCGTTTTTACCCCAAATCGAACGGTCGCCTTATAAATTTTCGCCTTTGGCAAATACTGTAATAATCTCGTTGCTTTACCGACGGCGATCGGCAAAACCCCCGTTGCCATCGGGTCTAGAGTCCCACCATGCCCAATCTTTCTAATACCTAGCAAACGCCGTAATTTGGAAATACAGTCGTGGGATGTCCAGTTTTGAGGCTTGTTTAAATTAATAAAACCCCATCCCTCAAACCTTTGGCGATCGCCAACCATAAAATCCAAATTCCTTACAAATAATCTGCTCTGAGCGGTTCCAGTTTAACTTGCCGGGGTTTGCCCAATACCGCAAAGTCAATATTTTCAAATAGCTTGAGAGTTTTGCATGGGCTAAAAGTTATTGCTATACTGATTTGTAACGAAATGTAAATATCCATTTTCACAAATCACCTTTATTTCCAGTCTGAGAGGGAGCAATATTCATCGTGGTAGAGAGTAAGGCAAGAATCCTCGTAGTCGATGACGAAATCGCCGTACGTCGCATTTTAAATACCCGACTCTCTATGATCGGCTATGACATTATTACCGCTGCTGATGGTGATGAAGCCCTCGAAATCTTTTGGCGCGAAAGACCAGATCTTGTCATCCTCGATGTGATGATGCCAAAGCGTGATGGTTATTACGTTTGTCAGGAAATACGCCGCGAATCTGACACACCAATCATTATGTTGACTGCTTTAGGTGATGTCGCAGATCGCATCACAGGTTTGCGTTTTGGTGCCGATGATTATCTCGTTAAACCTTTCTCTCCAAAGGAATTAGAAGCTCGAATTCACTGCATTCTCCGCCGTACCAAGAAGCAGCAGGATGATATTGAAGAAGCAGGCGTGATCCGCATAGCGAATCTAGTCATTGATACAAATCGCCGCAAAGTCCTACAAAACGGTAATGTTCTTCGCCTCACCCATATTGAATTTGACCTTTTACATCTACTGGTTAACCAAGCAGGAAATCCTTTAAGTCGCACAGATATTTTGACGGCAATTTGGGGATATGTACCTCGCCGCCATAGCGATTTACGAGTTGTTGATGTGCATGTCTCTCGTTTGCGCTCAAAAATTGAAGAAGATCCACGACAGCCAGAATTTATTATCACCGAAAGGGGCACAGGCTATCTCTTCCGTAAGGCAACTAACGCAACATCGCCTTCTTCGATCGCCGTATAGCGAACAAAAGTAATCATCATCTAATGAAAACTAGCATTGGTGTGCTGTGGCGATCGCCGTAATGCGTCCCCCTTTTGAAATAACCTCACACGGCTTTTTCATTATTTGTAAAATTGACTGTTATTCTCAGAAACAGGCTCAATGTACGTGATTTGCCATTTGTCTAAGTTTTATACCTGCTCGAAATTATCCGTAAAGTAAAAATTTCCCACGTCAGTAAATTTAGGCAATTATTAAGATGACGGTACAATGGCGAAAAATATTCACAAAAGACTTCAACCCATTTGTGGGAACTCTACTGTAACAACCTTAATTACTTGCAAAAGCGTCTATGGCACTTATTATCAGTACCGTCAACATGAAAGGAGGCGTCGGCAAGACAACTCTGACCGTTAACCTCGCCGCTTGCTTAGCTCGCCACCACAAAAAACGCGTACTCGTCGTTGACTTAGATTCTCAAATTAGTGCCACCTTGAGCTTGATGCCGCCCCAAGACTTTGCTCGTATCCGTAAAGCAAGGCGGACGATTAGCTATCTCATCGAAACGACCATTAAGCCGACACTCAAGCAGCCCCTTGATATTAACGACATTATTTGTCCTTTCATTGCCAATGTTCAAGGCTTAGATCTCTTACCCGGTGATATCGAACTCTACGACGAATACCTTGTCTCAGAAATGCTCCATAAACGAGCGATGAAAGACGATAGTACAGATTTTCAAGAAATTTGGAATGGTTTTGAACTGGTTCTCATCAAAAAAATTCTTGAACCGGTGATGGATAAGTACGACTTCATCATTATGGATTGTGCTCCCGGCTATAACCTCGTTACACGTAGTGGCCTAGCAGCAAGTGATTTTTATATTTTGCCTGCTCGCCCAGAACCTTTGTCCGTTGTTGGCATCCAGCTCTTACAACGCCGTATTCGAGCACTACGGGAAAGTCATCAAGATACAGACCCAAATAATGTCGATCCCATTAAGCTCCACCTTCTAGGGATTGTCTTTATTTTGTCGGGTGGCACATTACTTAACCGTTACTATAACCAAGTGATGAAACGTGTTAGTGATGACTTCACTGCTTCTCAAATTTTCAAGAATAAAATCCCAATGGATGTCAATGTTGCTAAAGCGTTGGACACTTTTCAACCAGCTGTTGTTTCCATGCCAAACACTTCTGGCTCGAAAGCTTTTGTAAAATTAGCAAGTGAGTTTATTGCGAAGATGAAGGAGGTTGGGGCTATCTCTGATCGCACTGCCGGCAGAGTGAATTTAGCGGATATTGAATAGTACTTCTATTTACTTCTGTTGCCCACGTGATGGAAGTTTCCCATAGTTTTTCTAATTTTTAGAGGAGGTAAAAATGACTGAAGTAACTTTACAAGCTAAGGTTGAAATGATTAAAGGTAAACGCGAGGCACTCGTAAAACTGTTGAGCGATCCGAAGCTTGGGACTTTACGTTTAGATGTTAATCAGGCGCTAGAAGAATTAGATGAGTTGATTGCAGAACTCGATAAAACTTTTTAGCGCATTAAAATATTTGTCATTAATAATTTCCTACGGGGCGGTGCTAATTATTTGGCGATCGCCTCATTTTTTTGCCTTTAAGAACCAAGATTAAGCACTTAAACTTAACAGGTGTTATCGACAGAAAACATCACACAAGTTATTTTCAAACATTAAAAAACCCTGTAAAAAACAGGGCAAAGACTTAACTAAATATTGGTTATTGAAGGTTACTTGAAACTTTGCTGAGCAAAATAACTAGAGTTGATTAATCTTCCTAACCTTCCAAAAATACAAGGCTATCGCTGGAAAAAGCCGTACTTTTAAAGCTGTTTGTCGATCGCCGTGGCGAGGGTTGTTTTGGGAACAGCACCAACGACCATATCAACTTTTTTGCC
Source organism: uncultured Synechococcus sp. (assembly GCA_964638765.1). GTDB lineage: Bacteria > Cyanobacteriota > Cyanobacteriia > Cyanobacteriales > MRBY01 > MRBY01. The sequence continues at coordinate 20,587 of CAZXBK010000016.1, forward strand.
ACCTTTGAAGATCATTAGTGTGGGGATACTGCGAATACCATACTCACTAGCGACACTAGGATTCTCATCAGTATTTAGTTTGAATACTTTGATTTGGTCTTGGTATTGATCTGCAATCTCCTCGACAACAGGAGCGACCATACGACAGGGACCACACCAAGGCGCCCAAAAATCGACTAGAACGGGTACATCACTTTCGAGAACTTCTTCTTGAAAAGTTGTATCTGTGACTGGGGCAGTTTTCGACATGCCTCTAAATTCCTACCTAATACAAAATGTTGCTGAGAATACTAATGGATTTTAGCATACGACTTCTCAGGGTTTACGGCTTCGACAAAAACGATAATAAACAATAATAACTTTTGTAATTGAAGGAGGTGATTCGAATAATTAAGGTAGTGATGTTACGATACCCTTAAGCGTTGCGGAATGAATCTGTTCAGGAGTTCTCGTTTCTTTTCAAGGTTTGCCGAATGTCGCAATCTACATCTTTTTCAACGCAAAATACTATTGTTCGGCATCATCATCCTAAGAAAAACGCCCGAATACTATGGCGATCCGGGCGAAGTATGGTGTGAGGAGTGAACAAAAACTTTTGTTCTTAATCGAATAAGTTTTTGCCCACTTTTATTGTAAAGGAAAAAAGAGTCTTTGTTCAGGTGCCATATTAGATCTGTGAGATTTCTTTAAGGGCTTACATACTTGAAATGAGGTGCGTTTCTGCAATTTATTTTGTGGAGTAATGTCGATGCGGATTTTGGTCTTGACTTGGGAGTTTCCACCACGGGTTGTTGGTGGTATTGCCCGTCACGTGGGGGAGTTATATCCGGAAATCGTTAAACTCGGCTATCAGGTCGAACTTATTACGATTCAAAGTGACGATCTCCCCGTACAAGAGACTGTCGAAGGCATTCAGGTTTATCGAGTTGCCGTAGCTGAGCACGATCAGTTTTTTGATTGGGTAACGGCAATGAATGAGGCAATGATTGCCTTTGGTCGCACTCTCTTAAAAAAAGAAAACTCGGATATTTCGTTAATTCATGCCCACGACTGGCTTGTCGGCGATGCGGCGATCGCCCTTAAACAAGAATTCAATTTGCCATTAATTGCCACCATCCATGCCACTGAACATGGCCGGCACAACGGTATTCATACAGAAACCCATGCCTATATTTCAGGTAAAGAGCAAGCCCTAGTAAATGCAGCCTGGCGAGTAATTGTCTGTAGTCAATATATGCGTCACGAATTAGAACGTGTCTTAAATGTGGCGTGGCAAAAAATGGATGTCATTTTTAATGGCATTCGCTCCGAAAAAAAACAACATTCACCGCAATTTGATCGGCAGGCTTTTCGGCGTCGCTTTGCACCTGATGATCAAAAAATTGTGTATTACGTCGGGCGCTTAACCTATGAAAAAGGTATTAGCGTGCTGCTTGATGCGGCTCCGCGCGTTTTAGCAATGATGCATGGGAAAGTAAAGTTTTTAATCATTGGTGGCGGCAATCATGATCATCTCCAACAACAGGCGTGGAATTTAGGTGTATCGGAAGCTTGTGAGTTTACGGGCTTTATGTCTGATGAAGATTTGGACAAATTTCAAACGATCGCCGACTGTGCCGTTTTTCCTAGTTTGTACGAACCATTTGGGATTGTGGCGTTAGAAAGTTTTGCGGCTAAAGTACCTGTCGTAGTTTCGAATGCCGGTGGTTTATCGGAGGTGGTGACCCACGAAAAAACTGGAATCGTGACCTATGCCAATGTTCCCAGCTCTCTGGCTTGGGGCATCCTTGAAGTGTTGCAACACCCAGAATATGCCAAAACCTTGGTGGACAATGCCTATTCAGATTTGCCGAAACGCTTTAATTGGTCGGACTTAGCAAAGCAAACGGTTGAGGTTTTTGAGCGGGTGATACAGGAGCGATCGCCGGAACCAGAGTCATAAATTAGCCCAAAAATAGTCGATAGGCGGGATTCTGATTTTCATCCCAATAGCGGTAACCGAGTTGATCGAGAAAATTTCGCCATTGATCCATTTCGCTGGGAGGCACTTGAATGGCGATCGCAATGCGTCCATAGTCAGAGCCATTATTGCGATAGTGAAAGCCGCTAATATTCCAGTCAGGACTCATCGCCTCCACAAATTTCATTAATGCACCGGGACATTCTGGAAATTCAAATCGGTAGAGTAACTCGTTTTCTGCCTTTTCACTACGACCACCGACCATGTGGCGCAAATGTAATTTTGTCAGTTCATCGTCGGTCAAATCTAGAGTTTTAAAGCCGTTAGCCTCAAAGGTTTCCGCAAGGGGAGCAATTTCGCGGCGATTTTGAATTTGAATGCCGACAAAAATGTGGGCTTCGGCTTCGTCGGAGATGCGGTAATTAAATTCGGTTAGGTTGCGATCGCCCATACAACGACAAAACTTGCGGAGGCTACCGGGTTGCTCCGGGATTGTCACTGCAAAAATTGCTTCACGCCCTTCACCCAGCTCTGCCCGCTCTGCCACAAACCGCAATCGATCAAAATTCATATTGGCGCCACAGGCCACGGCTACTAAGTTTTCACCCGTAATTCCTTCCCGCTCGACATAGGCTTTCATCCCGGCGATCGCCAATGCCCCGGCGGGTTCGAGGATTGAGCGCGTATCTTCAAACACATCTTTAATAGCGGCACAGGTATCATCGGTGGAAACCAAAATCATTTCGTCAATATAGTCTTGGCACAGACGAAATGTTTCCTCACCCACGTAACGCACTGCCACACCATCTGCAAATAGGCCAACCTGTGAAAGTTGCACCCGCTCGCCTTTAGCCAGAGACTGGCTCATCGCGTCCGCATCGACGGGTTCGACACCGATAATCTTGATATCTGGACGTACCCGTTTCACAAATGCCGAAATTCCGGCAATTAAACCACCACCACCAATTGCCACAAAGATCGCATGAATGGGCTGCTGGCATTGGCGTAAAATTTCCATCCCAATGGTTCCCTGTCCGGCAATCACGTGGGGATCATCAAAGGGATGAATGAAGGTAAGCTGTTGCTCTTCAGATAATTTGCGCGCATGGGCATAGGCATCATCATAGGCATTGCCGTGGAGAATAACCTCGCCGCCCCGCGCTTTAACCGCATTGATTTTGACCTGTGGCGTCACGACAGGCATGACAATCACCGCCCTTGTCCCTAATTTTTTTGCTGCGAGGGCGACTCCTTGGGCATGGTTACCAGCAGAAGCCGCAATCACGCCACACTGCAATTGCTCCGGGGAAAGATGCGCCATTTTGTTGTAGGCTCCCCGCAATTTAAACGAAAAAACCGACTGTAAATCTTCGCGCTTCAGCAAGACATTGTTGCCTAGCCGTGTGGAGAGATTTGGGGCTTTTTCGAGGGGGCTTTCTTTCGCGACATCATAAACGCGAGCATTAAGGATTTCGATGAGATAATCGCAAGACATAGGGAGCGATCGCCGATGGTAGTAAAAGTGAGAAGCCTTTACTGTATCGTCATTTGGGGCATTTTAGAATGCGTAGGATTGAAAGCTTAATTTAGCGAAAACGCGAATTTTTTTAGGGGCGATCGCCAAGATGTACGTTCTTCTTCTGGAGGGGCGATCGCCATTTTTAACGCCGTTTCTGTGGCAACAAGACGTTGATCTTGCACCGTCATCGAGCCATCTTTCAGAGATTGCCGCCATTGCTTACCCTGTTTCCAAGCCTGATATTTGCGCACTGTCCAGCGGGGGTTACTGGGATAGCCCGCAAAGCCAGACCTTAATGCGGCATGATTTTCGCGCGGGATAGCCGTTTCGATATACACCCCTTCAGCTAGCTCAACTACTCTTGGAACAATACGATTTTTCATCATCGGACTTCCTCGCGCTTCTATAAAGTACAAATCTGCTCGTCTAGGCCGCATCTGCCTAGACTCAATCGGCGCAGAAAAACATTCTCAGGGAGAATTCTGCTAACCAATAAAAGTGAAAACTCAATCAAATTAAGGGTTTACGTGGAAATGCCCTTAAAACGCTGCTTCTTACAACATGGAGGTGCAGCTTTCTGAAGATAGTTTAAGCCTTTTAACAGTTTTTTACAAACCGCGAGAATTTGTCCTTAAGAAAATAGATGGCGATCGCCGTAGCGTAACGACTGACTGGTTAGTGCCTAGAGTTGAGCTAATGTCGATTGCAGTTGTGCCAACATTTCAGCTAATGTGCCGTCAAGAATTAAGCTTTTTGCTTTCGCAATACCCGCTTCTAAATCTTCAACTGCGCCACAATGCCACAGATAAAAAGCGCCATTCCAGACTGCTGTGTCAAACAGCTCGTTTTTCTCACCTGTAAAGAGCGTCTTTAGACTGTCGATATAACTTTCCGGCGATTCGAGGGGAATGTCTTTGCCCCCTAAATCGCAGGCATAGGGATCAGGCTTGATATATTTCACGCCACCTTCGTCATTTTTTTCGTGGGTGGCAACAATGGTGACTTGGGAAATTCGCAGATCACCGCTGCCTTCTAGACCTTTAATCAAGGTATAGGGCGCTTGTTGGCGTTCGGTAAATGTGTCGCGAATAATGCCTTCGGTTGGGGGGTGAACATAACCGGCAATGGTATGGCTATTCGTTCCAGCATAAGGAGACCACGCAAGTTCTAATGTTGCGACGGGCGGACGCTTGCCGAGTTCTTCGCGGTAGGAAGTGAGCTTAGTGCTATCAGGTAAAAGAGTCGGGGTATAGCACAGCGCAAATTCTTCTGTTTCAAAAAAGGTTTGGTGCTGCTCTAAATTAAGCTTTTGAAAATCCAGACCTAAGGCTTGCCAAATTTCCATTAAAGGTAAACCGTACTTTGTCGGTAGGCGATCGCCGCCATGCATCACCACAGGAATTCCCACAGCCTTTAGCATTAGGGAAACGATGGGGGACATGGGCGCAGTGCGAGAGCGACCGTCGTAGGGAATGCCTAGAATATAAACCGTTTTTTCAGGGCAAATAGGCTGAAGTTTTTGACTGCGAGAATCGTAGAAATCGAGCATCCCCGCAAGCTCAATACCCGTTGGTCGCTTAATACGATGGGAAATTAAAAATGCACCAATTTGAGCAGGTGTGGCAACCCCGTCGACCATCATCTGTAACGCCGTCGTAGCCTCAGGGCGAGTTAGACCTTTACTTGTATGTTTTCCACTGCCAACTTTTCTCAAAAGTTCGCGAAATTCGCTGCTCATTTTCTTGTGATTATTTCTTCAATCGATAAATCGTTAGCTTAACTGATGTCAGGTCAAAAAACAGTAACATTTGCACTAAGCATTTATTCCCGGCAGTTTATTGAGGGCGGCTATGGCGTGGAGTCTAACGGCAGAATCTTTGTCCTGACTGAGTTCTAACAAAACATCGCGAGCAACCGGTTGCTTGAGCTGGCCGAGAGCATAGACAAAGGCTTGGCGAAAATCTTGCTGGGGTAATTCGGTTTGTCGTTGCCAAAAGTCCAAGAGAATAGTTGTGCCCTGCAATTGGCGATCGCCGCCGCTATCGATGCGGCCAATAACCTTAATGATTTCAAAGACAAGGGGTTCGGAAGCTTTTTGTAAAATACCGTCCAAAGCTTGCAAACTGGACTCATGGTCAATCCATCCTAACGCTTGTACCAACTCTATTTTGAGACCAAGGGGCGTTGTTTCTGCATGGGCAACTTTGGCGATCGCCTCTACCGCATCAGCAGTTTGGAGGCGGCTAAGGGCGAGACCAGCCTGTTGGCAAACATCAAGATTGTGGTCGTATAGTAACGGCGCAACCTGCTGAAAAATAACGTCTTTATCTTCGTAATTTGCCCAGAAACCTAAAGCACGCAGAGCCTCAATACGAACTTGACTCGCAGGATCTTCCGTCGCCGTTAACAAACAGGCAAAAATCTGTGGATGGCGAAAGCTGCCTAGTGCTTCAATTGCTAGCTGACGAACCTCTGCATTGTCATCGCCCACAACACCGAGCAAGGGTTCAACAATGTTGGTGTAGCGGACTTTACACAAAGCTTTGACACCAAGCAAGCGTGTCTCCGAATCTTGTATCAGCGGCACAATATAGTCTGTTGCTTGCTCTTCCAACTGCACTAAAGCGCGCACAATCTCATCCGCAAGAAACTCTTCTTGGCAATTTTCGATAAGGACAAGTAGCCGCGCAATGACTTCTGGATTACGATATTGACCCAAAATACGGATAGCAAACCACCGTAACTCGGTCTCTTGAGATGGATTTTCGGCAATCGCCAGCAGAGGCGTCAAAATTGAGTCGCCAACCTTGCTAAGCACCTTGGCAATACGCCAACGTTCGTGAAAATCGCTATCCACGAGAAGTTGCACGCCCCATTCTGCGGCAAGGGGAATCTCGGCAATATTATTTTCTGTACAAAGACTTAAAAATTGGTGAACTGTGGGCTGCTGTATAGCGATCGCCGGGTCAGTTTCGACGTAACCCATAAAAATTAAATTCCAGTTTTCAATAACGACACAATTTCTAGTACAACCTAGCGGATAAATTTATGGATTTCCGGTATACGGCAATACGAAGCGTTAGTCAGGATGCAAAAAAAGACTTCTAGAGTAGCAAGGATCGCATTCACGATTTGTATTCCTTCAGTAAAATTTGTAAGGGCACAAAATGAGGAAGAAATAATTTCAAAATAACGCTCCAAGCACTTCTCAAATGAGTAGGCCTATTTATAATTTTTATTTCAACAAATCTTGGATCAAATCAAACCTAAATTCCTCTGTCCAATCTTTTAATATTTGCTTTAGACATCTAGCCGAATCTGGCAACTCTTCTAATAGTAAAAATATTTTTTGATCATCTCCAACTATCACATTTCGCTTTAATTCTTCTCGCCATTCACCGGGTATTTTCTCAAGTTGAATACGGAGGTCAGAGTTGTTGATTGGAGATGGCTGTTTAGTGCTGGGTGGTATTGAATTTCTTTTCTCTTCATATAAATACCGAACCTGTAGAAAATCTTGCATTAACGTTAAGATTTCATTTTCCTGAAAAGGTTTACGAACAAAGCCATCACAGCCAGATTCTGCTATTTTGTCCTCTTCTTCTTTTAAGATACTCGCCGTGATCGCCAGAATAATCGTTCTTTGCTTAGAGCTTGTGTCGATATTACATTGCTGTTCTCGCTGACGAATTTCCCGAGACAACTCATAACCATCCAAGATTGGCATACGAATATCTGTCCAAATCAAATGGGGTTGCCAGCTTTCCCAGACGGCGATCGCCTCCCGACCATTTTCTGCCTCTTGTATTTCAAAACCAATACCCGCCAAAAGTTGCTCTAAAAGCTTACGATTCACCCATTGGTCATCAACAATCAATACTTTAAATGTCTTTTGATTTGGAGCAAGCCCAATGACTTTTGGTGGTGTCTCTGGTGCAATGGCGATGGTATCTTGGCTTTCCTGAACTGCAATCGTAAATCTAAATGCCGTTCCTTGACCGACCTGCGATGTAACAAAAATATCACCTCCCATCATCTGCACAAACTTACGACTAATGGGCAATCCTAAACCTGTACCTTGATTAGATTTAAGGCCGGACTCCGTTTGTATAAAAGCAGTAAACAAAGATGATATTTCTGTATCTTTGATGCCGTCGCCAGTATCTTCTACCGTAAAAGATAGAATATATTCTTCGTTATTTTTCTCTACAACTTCGACTAATAACCGAACTAAACCACTATCAGTAAATTTAATTGAATTACCAAGTAAGTTTAATAAAATTTGCCGTAGCTTTTTTTCGTCACTTTTAATTATTTTTGGTACGGAATCTTGAATCAAAAACTCAAGCTCCAATTGCTTTTCCGCAGCCTTTAAGATAAAGATTTCTTCAATAGTCTCAAGGGTGGATTTCAAGTTAAAGCTTGAAATATTTAGACTCATACGACCAGCTTCAATCTTTGCCATATCCAAGACATCATTGATCAGTTCTAAAAGATGCTTACCACTGCGGTTGATAATACTTAGATAGGTATCTTGAGTTGAGTTTAAATTGGGATCGCGATTCATCAATTGGGAAAAACCTAAAATTGCATTAAGGGGTGTCCGTAATTCATGGCTCATATTTGCTAGAAATTGACTTTTAGCACGATTGGCAGCATCTGCGACTTCCCTTGCTTTATCAAGTTGAATATTTTGATCAGCCAGCGCCTGATTAGTTTCTGCTAGCTCTTTTGTACGCTCTATAACTTGTACTTCTAGATTTTGAGTGTAGTGTCTTAGCTGTTGCCAAAACAAATAAATTGCAGCTGTAACAAAAGAAAAATATATAGCAGCAAAAGGGGTGACTATTGGTAGCCAAATATTATTAAAGAACAAGTATTGATTAATAAAAGCGAGCAAAAAACTTACTGGAAAAATGCCAATAAATATCCATTTTTTTTCTCCGAGTAAACTCCCAAAAAATGATCCGCCACAAACCCAAATAAATAGCCAAAACCATTCTAAGAAATCAGGGAAAGTCCGTATTAGAACATCACCTTCTAAGGCAGCATTAATAATTTGACTTGCGACGTGGGCATGAATTTCAATGCCGTACATCGGGGTATCGTAAGGCGTATAAAAGAAATCATTAAGACTACTATTAAAAGCACCAAAAATAACTATTTTTTTTGTAAAAAGCTCTTTAGGTATTCGGTCTTCCAATACATCTTGTACTGATACTTGTTGAAATTTACAGTCTTCAATAATGTTGCAAGGCTTCCCCCGATAATTAATTAAAATCTGGTTGCCTCGCTCCTCGGCTTGTACATAGCCACCTGAATTACTTTTCAGTCGAAAAAAATCACTTTTGCCAAGTGTGTAAGCAAAATCCTTATTTTTAATAGGCTCTGGCTTGATGTCTTGATCTGCTAAGTAATCTAAAGCGAGTCTAGCCCCTAAACTCAGTTTGCTCTCTTTGTCTGTACTATCAGCTGGTACTACTGCTAGAAAAGCACGGCGTATAACAAAGTCTTGATCAAAAATAAAGTTGGCGATCGCCACTTGATTATTATTTTCTAAAATCTCTGGAGCAGAGACAGCCTGAGCCATTACTTCATTAGGATTTTTTGAAAGTAATACGTGTTCTACTCCGATGAGATTAGGTGTAGTTTCAAAAACTTTTTGAAGTTCTTCGTAGCCTTCAAAGACAGGAAAATCACGGTAAATATCTAAAGCAATAGAGTGAGGAGATTGTGATTTTATTTTATTAATGATTACAGCTAACTTTTGGTCAGAAATAGGCCAACCATTTAAATACTCAATGTCAGATTCTGTAATACCTACTAAAACAATATGTGGATCATTTTTTCTAGAGGATTTTTGTTGGGTTAAAAGATCGTAGAAGTTTAGCTCGGGGATCTCCAAAAGACCCGTTAGACTTGTTGCAATACTAAGTGCTGTAACGGCCAAACTATTGCTGAGAACAACCCATAATCTTCGTGTTTTTAGTTGCTTATTTTTTTTAACGACCATTGCAATATTTACAAAAGATACCGATGAAATCGTTGACGCAACCTCTAACTGGATCAAAGCTTCAGAATCATCACTGCCACAAATTCTATGGCTGAGTCAGAATACATCGAGAAAAGATGTGAACTATCCAGATGCTTTGAGTAAAATTCAATCTTAAATTATGGTTGATCTATATTTGATAGCTCTATGATTTAGATACATTCTGTGACAAAACCCTATAAGTAGACAATATCCTCCTATACTTGGTGAGGATTTAGGATTTTCAGGTAAGTTTAAATTTCAAGTTTTTCTCACTGCATACTTCCGAATCTTTACACTCTTCATTCTCCGATTTGGAAGAATACTTAACAATTATGTCAATTTACATTGGAAACCTTTCCTATCAAGTCACTGAGGAAGATCTCAGAGAAACCTTTGCAGAATACGGAAAAGTCAATCGCGTCCAAATTCCTTCTGACCGTGATACTGGTCGCCCACGGGGTTTCGCCTTTGTTGAAATGTCTAAAGACGACGAAGAAACCTCTGCCATCGAAGCTTTAGATGGTGCTGAATGGATGGGACGGGATTTAAAGGTTAATAAAGCAAAGCCCCGCGAGAACAGAAATAAGTCTTCCCGTGGTGGTGGCTACTCGAATTCTCGTAACCGTTACTAAGGTATTTTCTTTTTAGTTTGATAGGCAATATCACTTAATAAAATGGCAAGTTGGATTTGGGTCTGCTTGCTATTTTTTATTGGGAAGAAATTTTATAGGCTTTGTTTGAGAGTTTGTGATTTAATCCCTTAGTTTTTGTGATATCTCAACAGATTTATTGAAATTACGGGGATTCTCGTAAAAATCAAGCTGGATTTTTTGCTGTTTTTAAGGTTTGCGCCAATATTTGTTTTTAGACTAAAGATGTCTAGAACAAGTTCGCTATTGAGCTGAACGGGGCAAAACTATGAATGGACTTCTGAAAAATAAATGGGTTAAGTTTGGGGCGATCGCCATAATCGTCGCGATTGCTGTAATTGCATTAAAGAAATTGGGTATTTTTACATTTATCAATGGTCTTCTTGACCAAGCAATCCTCTGGGTGGACAGCCTTGGCACGTGGGGGATCGTCGCCTTTATCGGGATTTACGTAGTGGCATCGGTGCTATTTATCTCTGGTGCAGCGCTAACGCTTGGAGCCGGCGCATTATTTGGCGTTGTCCAAGGATCAATTCTTGTGTCGATCGCCTCGACTTTGGCGGCAACTTGTTCTTTTCTGATTGGGCGATATCTAGCGCGGGGCTGGGTTTCGAAGCAAATCGATAGCCAACCGAAGTTTAAGGCTGTGGATAAAGCTGTTGCCCAGGAAGGTTGGAAAATTGTTGGTCTAGTAAGGCTTTCGCCGATTTTCCCCTTCGTTTTTCTGAATTATGCCTTTGGCGTTACCAAAGTGACTCTGCGGGAATATGTCGTTGCGTCTTGGATTGGCATGATGCCCGGTACAGTGATGTACGTTTATTTCGGATATATTGGCCGCGCCGCCGCGAATGCAGCTAGTGCAGACACGACTGGTGGACAGGAAGCAGTACTAAAAACGGCTCTGACAGTTGTTGGTTTAATTGCGACGGTTTTGGTGACGGTGCTGATTACGAAGGCGGCGCAGAAAGCCCTCAATGCTCAAATAGACGGGGAAAGTCATGATGCCATTCCTCAAGGCTCTCAGGAAGTCTAAGTTATTTAAAGCGAATTTGTGGTGTCGATCTCGCATTGCTCTAATTGTTCTGGCTTTTGGGGCGATCGCCGGTTTGACCTTTTACGGAAGACACCTGCTGTTTGATCACGAAAGATTAGCAGGCGTCCTTCAATTGATGCCCTGTTGTGTTGTGGGTTTATTTCTCGGACTTTACGTAGTGCTGACCATTTTTGGGATACCGGGAACCGTACTGACTACGGCGGGCGGCATTATTTTTGGGTTATCTTGGGGCACTTTCTGGTCAGTTTTAGGGGCAACCCTCGGCGCCCTCGGCGCATTTTTAGCCGCGCGTTATCTACTGCGGGATTGGGCATTAAGAAAGTTTCACCGTCACCGTGTTCTAAAAAAAATTCGGTCTGCCGTAAACCGCAACCCTTTAACTCTTGTTTTGGCGATGCGTTTTGCGCCTATCACACCCTTTAATTTGATTAATTTCCTCTTTGGGTTAACGCCAATTCACTGGATTCCCTATACCCTTGGGACTTTTATCGGCATTATTCCGGGCACAATTTTATACACTTGGCTCGGCGTTAGTGGTAAAACAGCTTTTTCTGGCGGCGATCGCCTGCCCTTTATGGTGGCTCTAACGATTTTGTGTGTTTTGAGTATCGTCCCACCACTCGTTTTAGAGAAATGTCGTTCTGCACGATGATTAATTTGTCAGAATGAATGGATCAAAGCATTGTCGTAATCATGTTGACAGCAGTCTGAGGCTGTCTAAAGATCGGTACAATACGACACGACAATTCCAATACCTTTAGGACAAACCATGACTCAATCGCCAGAAACCCAAGAATTTAAATATGGCGAGCGCGAAATCGAAGCTGGCAAACTCGTAACCTTCCCCAATCCCCGCCCCGGAAGACGTTACACCATTAATATTTCTCTGCCGGAATACACCTGTAAATGCCCTTTTTCCGGCTACCCCGACTTCGCGACAATCCATGTGTCCTACGTCCCCGACCAGAAAGTCGTTGAGCTAAAGGCGATTAAGCTCTACATAAATAGCTACCGTGATCGCTACATTTCCCACGAAGAAGGCGTAAATCAAATCCTTGATGATCTTGTGGCGGCCTGTGACCCTCTTGAAATGACCATTAAAGGCGACTACAAGCCCCGTGGGAATGTTCATACCGTCGTTGAAGTTACCCACAAAAAATAATCAATAAATTTTTTCTAACCTTTTCCCCACCACGAAATAATCATGATTTTTGCTTGGCAATTCCAGTCTCCCGGCCCAATTATTTTTGAAGTGGGAAATTTTGCTGTGCGCTGGTACGGCTTATTAATTGCTTCGGCAGTAATTATCGGCGTTAATCTTTCCCAATATTTGGCGAAAAAACGTGAGATGAATCCTGAATTAGTTGCGGATTATGCCATTTGGGGGGTTTTAGCCGCGATTCCCTGTGCTCGCATCTACTATGTTCTATTTCAGTGGCAGAGCTACTCTAGTCGCCCGCAGGATATTATTGCCATTTGGAAAGGTGGCATCGCAATTCACGGCGCAGTGCTGGGGGGAATTTTAGCCGGGTGGATATTTTGTCGTTTGAGCAAATGTTCGTTTTGGCAATTGGCTGATGTGATCGCGCCTTCTCTAATTTTGGGTCAGGCGATCGGGCGGTGGGGAAATTTCTTTAATTCGGAAGCTTTTGGAAGACCCACAGATTTACCGTGGAAGCTCTACATTCCCCCCGCAAATCGACCCTACTCGCTAGCCAGTTATGAATATTTTCACCCGACTTTCCTCTATGAGTCTCTGTGGAATATCGGCGTTTTAGGACTTTTACTTTACTTATTTTTCTGGGGCTTGAGACATGGCGATCGCCTCAAGGGCGGTACGATTTTCCTGACCTATTGGGTTGCCTATAGCGCCGGGCGAGTTTGGATCGAAGGTCTGCGGATGGATAGCCTGATGATCGGGGGATTGCGTATTGCACAGCTGGTCAGTCTCGGTGGCATTGCCCTTGGTGCATTAGGTTTAATCTGGCTGTACGTCTTCAAAAAACGCCTGCCCGATGTCCGTTCACCTAGGGAATTACGAGAAAATGAAAAAGCCTCAGAAACAAGTCTCTGAGGCCAAAACCAGGGTGCATCTACCACTTATTTACTACTGGGCTGATTTTGATCATCCGGAACAGTTTTAATTTTTTATGCCTTATCTCCAAAATCCTGACGAGATTATCGCGGCGATCGCCCGTCTAAAGTTTGCGCCAATCCTATGGGTAGATACCGAGGTGGCAGATTACAAAACGAAACAGCCTCGCCTGTCGTTAATCCAAATTTCGGCAAATTCCGCTGATCTAACGGGAGAGCAGGTTTTAATTTTTGATGTGCTGGATAAGCCTGACCTGACCAATCATTTTATTGATGAAATTATGGCGAATGAGGCGATCGCCAAAGTTTTTCATAACGCTGCTTTCGATAAAAAACTGTTGGGCAAAGCAAAAGCGAAAAATTTAATTTGTACCCTAGAGCTAGCAAAAAAAATCCCTTATTATCTCGCGCCAAAACCAGATAACAAACTAAAAACCCTTGCCGAAACGCTTTGCCATTTTCCGATAGTCAATAAAGATTTGCAGGGTAGCGATTGGGGATTGCGACCTCTCAGCCAAGAACAGCTCGACTATGCAAAACTCGACCCGGTGTATACCGCTCAAGTTCATCACCGTCTGCTCCAACTCCAGCAACAATGCCAAGTCGCGCCGGAAACTGAAAATATCGCCAACCTGACCCGCCGCTACCGCCAAATCGAACACGACTGGCAAATGCTCAATAGCGAAGTGGAACACATAAAAGACCGTCTCAAAGCCGCCATGTCAGCGCAAAAGGTCGAAACTACGGTGGGTTTTAAATTAACTTCCAGTAGTCGTAAAGCTGAATATGTGAAACTGGCAGATTTAGGTCAGGCGATCGCCACTCATCAGTTGCAAAGTGAAGCCTCTATCAAACTGACAAAAGCCCTAAAAACAGAACTCGAAGATATTTTGGCTGAACTGGCTATCGACGAGAAAATCACCCAGACAATGAGCTTGAAATCAGTTGCCATTGATGACGTTGAGCTGCCTTTTTGACGAACTCTTTCAAATTAATTTATCGGCAAACTATTTATGGGTAAAAGTATTTTAGTCACTGGCGCAGTCCGCTCCGGCAAAAGCGAATGGGCAGAGCACCTTGCCCTCCAATCCGGCAAAGACGTCACCTACATTGCGACGGCTCAAGAAAACCCTAACGATCCAGAATGGACTGCTCGTATCCAACACCACCGTGATCGCCGTCCAGACTCATGGCACTTTATCGCCGAGCAAAAAGACCTCTCAGGAGCCTTGAAAACTGTTACCCCAGAAAGTTGTGTTCTCGTTGACTCTTTAGGTTTATGGGTCGTCGCCCATTTAGAAACCGATGCAGCATCATGGCATCAACTCATGACTGAATTTCTAGAATTATTATCAGACCTGCCACTGTTGAGCATTCTTGTTGCCGAAGAAACAGGTTGGGGAGTCGTGCCGACCTCAGAACTGGGAAGACTATTCCGCGATCGCCTCGGTCGACTAATTCGCCAGACCGGATTAACTACAGATGAAACCTATTTATTAGCTGGTGGCCACGCCTTAAACATCAAAAAACTAGGCCAACCCGTACCAGAAGCGCAATCTCCCCTTTTCTGAACGCTATGTATCATTTTGTGACAATTTACCTGCGGGACATTAAGAAAAGTGTTTACACTCGTCTTATGAAAACCTTCAGAAGGCAACCCGCCTCTGAAGATTGTGCTATTTTAAGAAACGTTAATTAGGTGAAAATTGATTTTCTCACCCTGTTAACGCGCTTACGTGCAGTGTCGAATTTCTCCTCCATAGGACTTATACATTTAATCCCTATTGGCTTTTAAAACATTGACAGAGAGATTCCATAACAAGGAAACTGACACGTAAGTAATTTATGACACCCTTGTTCATCTATATAAACAAGAGGAATTTAACATTATGACTATTGCAGTCGGACGCGCATCCCAAGAACGGGGATGGTTTGACGTCCTCGACGATTGGCTCAAAAGAGACCGTTTCGTCTTCGTCGGTTGGTCCGGTATTCTTCTCTTCCCCTGTGCTTTCATGGCACTCGGTGGTTGGTTGACTGGTACTACCTTCGTTACCTCTTGGTACACCCACGGCCTTGCGTCTTCTTACCTTGAAGGCTGTAACTTTTTGACTGTTGCTGTTTCCAGCCCTGCTGACAGCCTCGGTCACTC
>CAZXBK010000017.1:0-35445 GCA_964638765.1 uncultured Synechococcus sp.
TTTGGGCACACGAGCGCACTCCTCTTGCGAACATCGTTCGTTGGAAGGACAAGCCCGTTGCTCTCTCCATCGTCCAAGCTCGTTTGGTTGGTCTAGCTCACTTCACGGTGGGATATGTCCTGACCTACGCCGCCTTCCTGATTGCCTCGACGGCAGGGAAATTTGGTTAATTACTAGTTCAAGTAACAGTTTTAGCTGAATAAAAGTTAAAAGCCTCTGGTCTGATGACCGGGGGCTTTTTGTTGATTTTGAGCAATGTCAAAAGATTGTAAAAAGATACGCTCAACTTTGTACAGGGCTGTTATCATAAGCGATGTTCGACTGTCATCTGCTTCAATATGACTCTCTCGCACGGTCGGTATGTTCGTAAAAGAGCACACAAAAAACGGCGATCGCCCCGTAAAAAAAAGCCTAGATCATTGCGGTCAGTTGCTCTGGTTCTAAGTCTTGTCCTAGCGACAGGGGGAACGCTCTACTACAAAATTCAGCAAGCATTACTAAAACCCGATGTCATTTTTGTGCTGGGCGGCCATGAAGAACGAGAAAAGTTTGCCGCAGAATTTGCTCAGCAAGAGCCGACCTTAGAAATTTGGGTTTCCTCGGGTAGTCCACCAGACTATGCCCAAAAGATTTTTCAACACTACGGCGTCGACGGCGATCGCCTGCACTTGGATTACCAAGCCAAAGATACTGTCACCAATTTCACGAGCATTGTCGATGACTTTAAACAAGAGGGCATTGATAGCGTCTATCTCATCACCTCAGAGAACCATATGCATCGAGCCCACATCGTTGCTCAAATTATTTTTGGTAGCCAAGGAATTGCCGTCAAACCCCTATCTGTACCTTCCCAAAATCCACCAGAAGCCAAAATAAAGTGTTTGCGGGATGGATTGCGCTCTATCCTTTGGTTTTTTACCAGAGAAACTGGCGAAGAATGGTTCAACAAAAATTCAACAGCAGTTGTGACTACCAAAAATTTATAATAAAGGCATCGAAACTTAGTCAATGCAGGAACTGGGATGGAGTCTAACGCCAAGACTATCTATTTTTACAAAGCTTACGATCCCTACGGCTGTTTCTCTAACTTTTCTCCTCATCCCATCCATTGTGAAGGCATCCTTTGGTCAACCGTAGAGCATTTCTACCAAGCCCAAAAATTTGTGACCACTCCAGATGCCGCCATTATTCCTGTCATTCGTAACGCACCGACCCCAGAAGATGCCGCAGCTCTCGGTCGCAGCACCCAATATGCACCACGCCACGACTGGGAACGTGTTAAGCAAGCAGTCATGTGGCAAGGTGTCCTAAAGAAATTTACAACCCATATTGAAATTGCCGAAATCCTTTTAAATACTGGCGAAGCCGAAATCGTGGAAGATTCACCTGTTGATTATTATTGGGGTTGCGGTGAAGATAAAACTGGCTACAACCATTTAGGAAAATTGTTGATGAAAGTTCGTCAGTATCTGCGACAAGAATCTCAATGGCACATCAGTTGTATCGAGTAAATCGAGATACAATAGCAACGGCAATTTTAGACCATAATTAATTTACGCAAGTCACTACTCTCTGAATCAAACCTTATGTCGGAAAACGTCACGGACTTGAATAAAATAATTGAGCTTCCGATAAATTCCCTCAGATCTTTTGATGTTGTAGAAGAGCAGTTTTCAGATTTAGGCGTACTATTTACAAATACAGTCGTTTTACAGCCGTCGAATTCTTTTTACATCCCAAAAGTTGGCAAGATGGTTTTAATGGGCGCTCCTCAAAGTGGCTTTATTGAAGTGAGATTTACTTTACCCATTATTTTCTTTTCTTGTAGTTTGACTAGCTCTCAGCATGCGACCGTTCAAGCCTATGACGGCGACGGTAAAGTTCTAAGTATATTTGAGACGGAAAAATCAAAGCATGAAAATGCTGATTCGTTAGTAAGTACCCCCACTCCCAATATTCCCGTATCATTGCAAGCTCAAAATATTCAAAAAATAGTTTTAAGTTCTTTGGATGGCCAACTTGTCATTTACAATGTTCGCTTCGGTTTCTAATTATTTGATCACTGATTTATCACAGTACAGCTAGAGAAAAGCCTTGCTTAAAACATTGGATTCATAAGTTAAATTGATCAACGATATATCTTGACAAAGAGTTTTCAAAAGTTTGCATTACAAGTTAATAAGAAGAGCTTCGAGCAGAATTATAGTAAACAGAAGTATTTAATAAGGGGAATCAAGAATGGAAAATCAAACTGCTAAAAATGTTTTAGGAACAGAGTTGCTCAGTTGTTCTACAGAACCGATGACGGGTTTCTATCGAGATGGTTGCTGCACTACTGGAGCTAATGATTTCGGTCGTCACGTAGTTTGTGCAAAGATGACGCCAGCATTTCTAGAATTTACAAAGAATCAGGGCAATGACTTGAGTACACCAATGCCTGCATACAACTTTCCGGGGTTAAAGCCGGGCGATCGCTGGTGTTTGTGCGCGGCACGCTGGCGGGAAGCCTTTGATATGGGTGTTGCACCGCCTGTTGTTCTCGAGGCAACTCACGAAAAAGCCTTAGAAACTGTGGCTCTTGATGATTTAAAACGCCACGCAATAGAAGCCTAATTTCATTGAATTTGATCATCGGAAATTTAGAAGTTTGTGGCGATCGCCTGAACCGGACAAGTGGGTAAACATTGCTCGCAAACCACACATTTTTGACGCGTAAATTGCAAACGAAATGTCGTTGGATCGAGGGATAAAGCTCCTGTTGGACAAACCCCAGTACACAAACCACAATCAACGCAAATCTCTTCATTCACTGTAATTTCTTTACTGGCTAAAGAAACTAAAATCCCTTTACTTTTCATCCATTCAAGGGACATTTCAATGGCATCAATATCTCCCTGTAGCTCGACCACTAATTTACCGACTTGGTTGGGGGCCACTTGAGCACGAATAATATTTGCCGCAATATTAAAATCCTTCGCCAATCGATAGGTCACTGGCATCTGTACCGTGTCTTGGGGAAAAGTTAGAGTGACTCGCTTTTTCATGGCATTACTTAGTAAGGATAACGGGAGAAAAATGCTGGATGCGGTGATTTAAGCCGAAAAAATCATCACGAAAAAGATGGGCGATCGCCCTAAAGAGTGTGAACAGTTGTAACATTTCCTCGCAGCAGCTAAGGAAAAAGAGCAAATAGGGTCAGCCAACGCGATACCCTAGTTTGAGTCAAAATTTTAAGATTGCTTTTATAAAAACTAACTAATATGACCGCTGTGACCACCTCTCAACGTACTGTAAAAATTGGCTCTCGTAAAAGCCAACTGGCATTAGTTCAGACCTATTGGGTACGCGATGAGCTACAAAAGGCCTACCCTGACATCAAGTTTGAAGTGCAAACAATGGAAACTCAGGGAGACAAGGTTCTCAATGTTGCGCTTTCTAAAATCGGCGATAAGGGCCTATTTACCCAAGAACTAGAAGACGGCATGCTGAATCGGGAAACTGATTTTGCAGTGCATTCTCTCAAGGATTTACCGACCAATTTGCCAGAAGGTTTGATGTTGGGTTGTGTCACTGAGCGTGTTGATCCGGCTGATGCTTTAGTTGTCCACGAAAAGCATAAGGACAAGAAACTGGAGACTCTCCCTGAAGGTGCGGTCATCGGTACATCTTCCCTACGTCGTTTGGCACAGCTACGTCACCACTACCCTCACCTACAGTTCAAGGATATTCGCGGCAACGTTAACACACGCCTTGCCAAGCTTGATAGTGGTGATTACGATGCCATTATTTTGGCGGCAGCGGGTCTACAACGTCTTGATTTTGGCGATCGCATTCATCAGGTTATTCCTAGTGATATTTCCCTCCATGCGGTTGGTCAAGGTGCTCTAGGTATTGAATGTCGCGATGGTGATACTGAAATTTTAGACTTGCTCCGCCCAATTTTAGAACATGCAGAGAGCCGAGATCGCTGTTACGCTGAGCGGGCATTTTTACGTCAACTAGAGGGTGGTTGCCAAGTACCCATTGGCGTTAACACAACCATCGATGGCGATAATCTCAGCCTTGTTGGTATGGTTGCAAGTCTTGATGGTAAAACCCTTCTTCGTGATGAAGTGAGTGGTACTCGCGCCGACGCAGAAAAGCTAGGTATTGAACTTGCGGAAAAGCTGACAGCCCAAGGTGCAGATAAGATTCTTGAGGAAATTAACGCAACTAACCGCTCCTAATTTCTCCCATCAATTAATCCAAAAGCCATCAGTCAATTCATTTTTGGCTGATGGCTTTTTGTTTAGGCAATTAGAACATTAAAGTTGCGGTTCTGGACGGTCAAAAGGAACATCCGGCGATCGCAATAAATTGTGGTCACTATAACCGAGCTGATTCAGGGTTTCAATATCACCTTTCTGCTTCGGTACTGGCGGCAATCCCAATTCCTTAGCGGCGGCTTGTTGTTCCTTGCGCTGTTTCTTGAGTTTTGATTTACGTCCCATAGTTTTTCCTAATAATTATGTTGCAGAGGGAAAGCATAGGCGCGGACTGTTTCGTCGATGCCCTTGAGATGGAGATCGTCATTTAGCACTAAATTATGGCTGTCATCGAGGTGTCGAGCAACGGTTTCTGAAATATAAACCTGCATAGGCGTTGCGGCTTCCTGGAGACGTGCCGCCATATTAACCGCTGGCCCGATCGCCGTATAGTCAGAGCGTTGTCCTCCCCCAAACATACCCACAACAGCATTACCTTGGTGAATGCCACAGCGTACCTGCATCAAATCTGGACGATCATCACCGCCTAAAATGCCCCGTGCTTGCCAGTCAGCGTTGAGTTGTTGGAGATTTTGACCCATTGCCTTAGCCACGGCGATCGCCCGTTTTGCCTGCTCTTCAGGGGGCAGCTCTTCCGGAGAACCAAATAACGCAAGAACAGCATCGCCAATAAATTTATCGACGGTGCCACGATTATCAAAAACCGCTTGGGTCATAGCCTCAAGGTATTCATTGAGCAGCTCCGCAATAAGGCGAGGCCCCAATTTACTCGATAGCGGCGTAAAGCCCACAATGTCACTAAATAAAATTGTGACTAAACGCGGTTCTGGACTGAGGTCCAGGGTTAATTCTCCTGCGGCGGCTTTGTTTACCATCGTTTCCGGGAGAAAACGTTTTAGCACCGACTCAGTGAGGTATTTATTCAGTTGCTTAACTTTTTGCTCTCGCTCTCGTAATTGCTCTGCCTGTTGACGAGTTGTTTCGTATAGTCGGGACTGTTGAACGGCGATCGCCGCCTGTGCAGCCACAGCTTGGGCAAGCTCGATATCCGAATTGAGCCAAGTGCGGGGGCCATCGGTTTGGCGAAGACTAATCGTGCCAATTAATTTACCGTCAGTAACCATGGGTACCAGCAATAAAGCTTGGGCAGGAACACGTAACGGGAGGTCGTATTTTTCGAGGTCATGCTCCTCCTGCATATCGTGGTAAACGACTGGCTGTAGCGTTGTTAAGACCTGCTGTAACACGGGGTTATCTGCAATGGGCACCGAGGACTGAGGCATATCTAGAATCGCGCGATCATCCAAACTGTGGGCATCGTAAAGACCCACGCAATGCACCACAGTATCTCCCTCCGTCCACAGGGATAGAGCGCAACCATCAACATTGAGAGCTTGACCGAGTTGCTTTGTGATCGCCCGGAAAATTTCCTCCGGCTCTAGGCTGGAGCGAATAGCACTCGTAATCGTGTTAATTAGGGTTTCCCGCTGGGCAAGGTCTTGGACTCTTTCGTAGGCACGGGCTTGGGCGATCGCCAAAACAGCTTGATCGGCAACCATTTTGACTAATTGAATCTCATCCTCTTGCCAACTGTGGTGGCGATCGCAATGGTGCAGCGCCAGGAGAGCAGAGGTTTGGTGCTGAAGGAGGAGGGGAACGATTAAAGTTGATTTGATCTGAGCCAACTTAATCGCTTCTTTGCGGTCTGGCGTTGAAATTAGCGGTTCACTCTCAGCCTTTAGCTCATCAAGAATAATCGGTTCATTACTTTCCCACAGGGTTGCTTCCCAAGGAATAGACTGACCCTCAAAAAAATCCGGCGATCGTTGATACAAGAAATACGGCGGTGACACACTAATCTCTGCATCAAGTGGCTTCAGAAGTGCAACATCCACTTCCATCGCCTCACCAAGGGTATTGACAATACTCTGCAACACATCCTGTAAAGGCGAAGCATCCGGGTTGTCAAAGCGTCGATTTCGAATCGTATTTAAAACAGAATTAAGCAAAGACTCCCGCCGTAAACTGCGACTCAGCTCCTTGGTACGGATTTTGAGTAAATTATGAGTCTCTAACGCCTGCTCAACAATACCCTTGAGCTCTTCTGCATCCCAAGGCTTGGTAACGTACTTATAAACACGACCCTCATTGATCGCATCAACTAAATCTTCAACGTCCGTATAGCCGGTCAACATAATCCGCATCGTGTTCGGATAGGATGTTGCCGCAATCTTTAAAAACTCAGTACCGCTCATGTGCGGCATCCGTTGGTCAGAAATAATGACCGCAATCTCTGGGTCCGTCGCCAAAATATCTAGTGCTTCCGGCGCACTATCACTACGCACGACACGATATAGGCGTCGAAACGTACGATAAAGTAGATCGAGATTATCTGGCTCGTCGTCAACAACTAGAATCTTCGGTTTTGAATTACGCATTACGCTCATTCATTTAATCTCCAGCTGAGACGACGCTGGCATAGGATTATTTTTCGCTCGTCCACATCGTGTGGGAACTATATCCAACTAGATATAAAGTTTTGGTAGAACGCTGTCTCTAAAAGTTTAACTTTCGTTCTGTAGTCGTTTCCGTACGATTTACAAAAAAATTTGGTAAATTGATGCGTTCCCACGCCCGTTAGTCGGCTTTATCCCTGTAAGTTACCGTCATCATAGCAATTTAGCTTGAGAAATCTGATTTTCTAAAAATGTTTCTCCTTTTAAGCTAATTTCAAGATTTATGGCTCGACATCTCTGTTTTTTTCTTGGCAGAATAGAGTTTAATGCTTTTATCTTACTTGTTTTGCTTTTGTTGCCGATGGAGGCTTGGTGAACCCTGAAGTTTCAATTCCGCAATTGCTGACCAAAAATCAGCCGAGGACTATTCCCTACAGCCGCGAACGTCTTTTAGTCAGACCTGCAACGATTGAGGATGCTCCAGCTTTAGCGATGGTAATTGTGAATAGTTTCCATCGTTATTCTGGTATCAAACAGTGGTTTGTGCCGCTATTGCGCTTGGGAATCGGTGAGGATCTACGCTACCGACTGCGTTCTTCACCGAATAGTCACCATGGCTGTTTTGTGGCTTGTTTATTGGATGAACGGGATACGGAAATTGTCGTCGGCACCATTGAAGTGACGGTTAAATATGTGCAATCAATGGCGATCGCCCCGATGAAAGTTCCCTATATTTCTAATCTTGCTGTCGATCCCCAGTATCGTCGTTTAGGCATTGCCCGTCAGTTGTTGCAGCGGTGTGAGGTACAGGTAAAACGTTGGAACTACAGCAATATCGGCTTACATGTGCTGGAAAATAATGCTGGTGCGAAGGAGCTGTACCGACAATGTGGCTATGAGACCCAACATGTCGAGCGCCAATTGAGTTCATGGATTTTTAACCAACCAAAACGTTTGTTTTTACAAAAAAATTTATCGCCCTGAACAATTGCCGATATTATTAAACCCATACGCCAGCGCCGCTAGAGTGTAGGTCTCTCGTCTTTTCTCAAAATTTCCCCTGCGGGCAGTCACAAATCTACTTTATATGGGCAGCATTGCGAACAATTCATCCGATTCAAATTCACCGATGGCAACATCAGCGATTTTGGCTGAGCTGCGGCAAGAAAATTTGTGGATGATCAATGCCCGCCGTAAGAATGGCTTAATTTTGTGTAAGCCTTACCATGTAGATTTTGCGGGGCCTGGAGCAATTATTGGCGGTGTCTTTGATCGCGATGTCGTTGATATTATCCCCGTCGGCCATTTGTCGTTATTAAAACCCGAAAAGTCTGCGGAGCGGCAAAAAGCATATCTGATTCGCCGTCAATGGGTGAAGCTACTTAAGCAGATTACGGATAAACCTTTACCAGAACAGCGGGCGCAGGTCATTTTAAATCAGTTTGAGAATTGGTTTGATTTTGAGACGGCTGAACAGCTCGATGATGAAACCTTCGCGCTACTTGTCGGGGTGCTCCCCCAAACGATTCGCCGTGTCCGGAACCGTGTTGACCGCTCCGAAATTTAGTTTATAGTTTAGTCCTAATTAATTTTGAGCAGTGGTGTGGTTCTAGATGGGTCTATGGCGGATGATTTTGATGTGGATGGGGCGATCGCCGCAACGATTTCACTCCTAAGTTATTACGGTTTTGATTTAGAGAATAATGATGCAACGGCAGTTGTTGATAGCTGGCGCACAGTTTATCCGACAGCATGGCTAAAAATGGCAGTCTTAGAAGCGCTGTATCGGGGACGCTATAAACAAGTTTCTGTGGAGGAAATTCTCCGCAGTTGGCAAAAGTGGGACAAGGTGCGCTGTAATTTTGACTTGGAATTTGAGTC
This sequence comes from uncultured Synechococcus sp., assembly GCA_964638765.1. Lineage (GTDB taxonomy): Bacteria > Cyanobacteriota > Cyanobacteriia > Cyanobacteriales > MRBY01 > MRBY01. The sequence continues at coordinate 8,603 of CAZXBK010000017.1, forward strand.
GCTCATTTGCTCGAAGCTAGAAAAACCGATAATTGCTCCTGCGACTGATACCTCAGAAGAAAGTCATACTTCCTCAACTGAGCCAACGAAGCCGTCTAGTGAAGTTCATGCCCTACAATCCACACCGACTGTCCCAGAAACTTACCAAAAGCTAAAGGCGATCGCCGTCGAACAGGCGCAAATTTTAGCAGAAGAACAGGAAGATTAGAGCATTACTCGAACAAGTGAAGATACCGAAGTTCATAAGTCGGTTTCGCACAATGCCGATTGCAATTACTGTGAGGGGTAAATATAGCGATATTCCACCTTTCGTGTAATGAGATATTGGCAAGAAACAATAGCAGTAACCCAGCGTATTTTGTTGGAACTATGGCGACGGCGACGTAGCTTGCTGTTTTGGTGCTTATTTCCTGTATCTTTACTCTTTTTAAACGGATTTATCTTGGCAGAGCGAGCTGGTTTAACCCTTGCCGAGGCTATGGCGTTTGCAGCGCCTTCGACTTTAGTTGGTGCAGCATTATTTTTTAGTTGTCTTGGCGGCAGTGTGGCAACGGTTGTATCTGAGCGGGAGCAACATACTTTAAAGCGCTTATTTATCTCGCCTCTGAGCGGTACGTCGTATTTTTTAGGGATTTTTCTTGCCCATTGTGTAATTGGTATTGGTCAATCGCTACTTGTGTTGGCGATCGCCCTATTTATCGGTACAGAGTTTTCTGGTTCAGTGATTTTAGGATTTGTCATTATTGCCCTCAGCATCATTGCCTATGTTGGCGTTGGATTTATTTTAGGGACTCAGTTAGCTAAAAGAACTGAGGATGTGAATGCCTTAGTCGCGACTTTTGGTGTCCCACTGCTCATCCTCGGAGGTGCATTTTTGCCCACCTCATTATTTCCAGAAAGACTACTGGACATTGCCCAATACAATCCGATTTACCACATGAACGAATCCCTCGTTGGACTCTGGGCAGAGGGAGAAAACCTTGAGGCGATCGCCCCTCATTTGCAGTTTCTTGGTATCTTTGCGATCGCAACCATTGCAGCTGGTTGGCTTTCCTATAGGCGTATGCTCAATGTTGAACGGCAACTATAGTTACTCGTTAGTATAAACAACTACATTTACTAACAATATTTAGCTTAGAAAGTAAAAAGACTCCAAATCTTCATTAATAAATAAATCAACAGCAGATAATATTGATCAAGTTATTTTTTTGACTTTAAGATTTACGAAAAAAGTAGTCTAAAAACGATTCCCACTATCTTTAAACGAGGCTGTTTAGTCATCGTTCCCTATTAATTCAGTTGATGAAATCTGCCAACTCCCGTCCTCGTTTATTACCGTTAAATTTGGTGCTAACAGTACCATTTATCGTAGAAATTATTGTTGCAGTCGGTTTGACGGGCTTTATTTCTTTACGGAGCGGACAAAAGTCAGTAGAAGGATTAGCAACTCAGCTACAAGAAGAAGCTAGCCAGAGAATTGAGCAACACCTCAATACCTATTTAGACATTAGCCTTCAAGTCAACAATATAAATGTTGAAGATTTTCGTCTTGGCCTCATTGATGTTGATGATTCGGATGCCCTTGCAGATCGTTTTTGGCGGCAATTACGAACTTTTAACTCGTTAGAGTATATCTACTTTGCCCATGAAGAGCGAGGGGGATTTGTTGGCGCAGGCAGGACACCCACCCCCTATCCAAATGTTGAAATCACAGAAAATTATCAAGCTGGAGATTTCTTGATTTTTCGCACCAACAGTCAAGGGAAAAAACAAGAACTAGTTGATCGAGAACCAAACTACGATCCCCGTAAACGTCAGTGGTATAAAACGGCGATTCAAGAACGGGACATGGGTTGGAGTGATATTTATAGTTTCTTTCCCCAGTTCACTTTGGGAATATCGTTGACAGTCCCTTTATACGATGACAACAACAATTTACTTGGTGTTATTGGTAGTGATATTGGGCTAAGTGATATTAATCGTTTTTTAAAAGATGTCAAGCCCCTAGAAGCTGGCGAAAGTTTTGTTGTTGACGAAAATAATCGCTTAATTGCAAGTTCTTATACTCGTGATATTTTCGAGGATACGAGTAATTTAACTGACGGAGATGAACCAGTCCGCTCTCTATTAAATGAAGTACGCGATCCATTATTAAGAGCTAGTGGCAGGGCATTAAATGAGCATCATCGAGAATTATCTGAAGTCCATGAGTATCGAGAAAATTATACTTTTTTTTACGAAGGAGAAAGGTATTTTGTATACTTTCATCCCTTAGAAAATGAGATGGAATTAGACTGGCTAATCGGTGTGATTTTACCAGAGTCAGCTTTTGCAGAGGATATTCAAAAAAATCTCAGAACGACAGTTTTTCTCTGTTTATTTGCCCTAGGTGTTGCCATCGTTGCGAGTATCTACACTTCCCTATTTATTAGAAATCAGATTACTCAATTAGTTGATGTGTCTGATGCGATCGCCAAAGGGGAACTAGATAAACCGATTCCCAAAACAAGATGGCTAGAGCTACACCGTTTGCGTCAGTCCTTAAGCTCTATGGCATTGCAGCTACGCAAATTCATTGCTGATCTACAACAAACAAATCAACGATTAGAAACTCAAATTGATGAGCTTGATGAGGCTCGTAACCTTGCAGAGGTGGCGAACCGTCATAAAAGTATGTTTCTAGCGAATATGAGCCATGAAATCCGGACACCGATGAATGGTGTATTGGGTATGCTATCGCTACTGCGTGAGGACAGAACCCTCAATGCAGAGCAGCGATCGCAGATTGAAATTGCTGAGTTGAGCGCTCAATCCCTACTGGTTTTAATTAACGATATCCTTGATTTCTCTAAAATTGAAGCCGGCAAATTAAGTTTAGAATCTATTGATTTTGATCTCCGCCAACTCCTAGAAGACTTTATGCGGGCGATCGCCTTTCGTGCAGAAAAAAAACAGTTATCTCTTTCTTTGAAACTTATAAATTTCGAGCAATCCCTTGTGCGAGGTGATGCAGGACGATTTCGTCAAATCCTTAATAATTTAGTGGGGAATGCCCTCAAATTTACTGATAAAGGGGAAATTTATATTCAAGGCGAACTCACATGTGTTGGTAAAGATATTATTTTTGACGGTTTAGTCCGTGATACAGGTATTGGTATTGCGCCAGAAAAAGTAGATAGTTTATTTAAAGCCTTTGTCCAAGAGGATTTAAGCACGACACGAAAGTATGGTGGCACTGGTTTAGGGTTAGCGATTACTAAGCAGCTCTGTGAATTAATGGGTGGTCAAATAAGTGTTAAAAGTCAACTGGGAAAGGGGAGTGAATTTCACTTTAGGGTCAAATTTCAACCCAGTGTTACAGAAGAAATAGAACCAAAAACAATTCACCAAGATGAGAAACAACAGGTATTTAACCTTAGTGCTATTCAAACGAAACGATTTTTATTAGTTGAAGATAACAAAGTAAATCAGATAGTCATTAAAGGTGCTTTCAAAAAGCGTGGCTTAACTATTGACACTGCAAATAATGGCAAACAAGCTCTAGAAAAACTCCAATCTGCTCCCACAAATAATCTCTACGATTTGGTCTTTATGGATTGCCAAATGCCCGTTCTAGACGGTTATGAGACGACACGTCTACTGCGTAATGGTGAGGCTGGTGAACATTACAAAACCATTCCCATTGTGGCAATGACGGCTAATGCGATGAAAGGCGATCGCGAGAAATGTTTACGTAGTGGTATGGACGACTATATAAGCAAACCTATCGACGTCAAAGAGTTAGATCAGATACTCCAAAAATGGGTTGGTTCTGAAGAATAGCAAAAAGAAAAAGAGGCTGACTAGCAACCTCTTTATCTGTGTTTTTATGTCAAATTAATGATGGATTCGTTTAGCGTTTAGCCATCTTTTTCGTATCAAGCTTACGGAGACGAATGGACTCAGGTGTAATCTCGACGAGTTCACCGGGACCAATGTACTCAAGGGCACGCTCTAGGTTCATTTCCATGGGGGCTTGGAGTTGAACCAGTTCGTCACCACTCGCTGCACGGTGGTTTGTGAGTTGCTTCGCTTTACAAACATTAAGCGCAAGGTCTTGAGGGCGGTTATGCTCACCAACAATCATCCCCTTGTAAACTTTGGTGCCTGGCTCAATAAAGAATTGACCACGATCCTCTGCATTCTTAAGGGCATAGAAGGTCGCTGTACCTTCCTCAAACGCAGTGATAATACCGTTGTAACGCATCTCCAGTTCGCCACAGATAGGACGATACTCAAGGAAACTGTGGTTCATGATGCCAGCACCGCGAGTGATGCGGATAAAGTCACCACGGAAACCAATTAAGCCACGGGCGGGAACAACAAACTCTAGTTGAGAACGTCCACCAGCGCCAGACTGCATATCTTGCATTTCGCCTTTACGCTGACCGAGACGCTCAATACAGCTACCGACTGCTTCTTCGGGAACGTCGAGGACGAGGTACTCGTAGGGTTCACAGGGCTTACCATTCACTTCACGGTAAATCACCTTAGGCTGAGCCACTTGGAACTCATAACCTTCGCGACGCATGGTTTCAATCAAAATACCAAGGTGCAGTTCACCACGACCGGAAACCTCAAAGCTATCGGACGTTTCGCCGTCTTCTACGCGCAATGCCACATTGGTCTCAAGTTCGCGCTCTAGGCGATCGCGGATCTGACGAGAGGTAACGAACTTACCTTCTTGACCAGCAAAGGGAGAATTATTTACAGAGAAAGTCATCTGCAATGTGGGCTCGTCCACCTTGATGAGAGGCAATGCCTGAGGATCATCGGGAGATGTAATCGTCTCACCAATGTTTGCATCTCCAAATCCGGCGATCGCCACAATTTGACCCGCAGAAGCTTCTTTCAGCTCAACTCGCGCTAGACCTTCAAAACCGAGGAGCTTTGCAATTTTTGCTTTGACAATCTTGCCGTCTTCTTTAACCAGAGCAGCCTGTTGACCCGCTTGAATCGTACCGTTGTGAATACGACCAATCACAATCCGACCGAGATAATCAGAGTAGTCGAGGGTTGTTACCTGAAGTTGGATCTGCTTTTCAGGATCACCTGCTGGTGGGGGAACATGCTGAAGGATCGCCTTAAACAAGGGTTCCATATCCTTATCTTCATCCTCTAGCTCGTCCTTGGCGAAACCAGACAAACCGGAAGCATAGAGAGTTGTGAAATCACATTGGTCGTCGTCTGCACCCAGTTCAACGAAAAGATCAAAGACCTTATCGACAGCAGTTTCAGGGTGAACGTTAGGGCGGTCAATCTTGTTGACGACAACGATGGGACGTAAACCTTTTTCGAGGGCTTTCTTGAGTACGAAGCGTGTTTGGGGCATTGGGCCTTCATTGGCATCGACGATGAGAATACAGCCGTCTACCATGCCGAGGACTCGCTCCACCTCACCACCAAAGTCGGCGTGACCGGGAGTGTCAACAATATTGATATGAATGCCGTCGTACTTTACAGCGGTGTTCTTGGAAAGAATAGTAATACCGCGCTCACGCTCGAGGTCATTGGAGTCCATCACGCAATCGGGGATGTCTTCGCCTTCTCGGAAAATACCGGACTGGTGTAACAATGCATCAACCAAGGTTGTTTTACCGTGGTCAACGTGGGCAATAATCGCAACGTTACGAATGGGAAGAGACATAAATTTTACGGATGGTTCCTGAGACCTGTAAATTTTTTTGACGATTTCTGCACAATTGTAGCCTAACTAGCATCTTTCTTAATACGGATATTTGGCGGAAAGACTACTTCGTTTGTGGAAAATCAAGATTAACATCTCTTTTTCTGATGGCAAACTGTTATGTCCGGGGACTTTGAAAACTCGGTTTTCAGGAGCGAGGCGATCGCCTCTCAATTTGCTGTGGTGTATATCTCCTGTGGGTTTATCTCAACTGGCTGAAGGTAAACAATTGACAACGAAAAGTACAGAACAATCGTTGTCCTTGCTAGCGTTTAGAAAGAGCGCGGAGATGTGTCGAGATGGATCAACCTCTATTTTTTAAAGCACCTTGGGGTATTGCCGTAACGACGATTACGGTGACAACCTGTATTTTGATGATTGCGATTTCGCTCACCTTGGCATGGATCGGCGATCGCCAAAATTTTGTGTTGCTTTACCTTGTGGCATTAATCCCAGTGCTCATCGTATTGATCGCGTCTTTTTATAGTGTGCGCGGCTATCTCATCACCAATAACACGATGCAAATTGCCCGATTAGGGTGGTTTACAAAAATCCCTCTCAACAATCTCGAAACTGTGGTCTACCAGCCAAAAGCAATGGCGAAGTCTCTACGATTTTTTGGTGATGGCGGTTTATTTGCTTTTACCGGACGCTTTCGCAATCAACCTTTGGGTAATTATCGCGCCTACGTCACCCACTTGAATAAAACTGTCGTTCTCACCTTTACGGATAAAACCGTAGTGGTCTCACCGCAACGCCCCGAAGAATTTATCGCAACGATCACCAGAGCTGTCGAAAAACGTCTTTAAATATGAGATGAATTACTATTTCCTGAAGGCTACAGATTTAAAAATCGCTGGGGACTGAGAATATTGTTCGGGTCGAACTGGGTTTTCATCTTTTTCATTAAGGGCAGCGCGTTACTCGTATAGCCCCAAGGCTCAAATTGAGTTTTTAGGGAATAAGAGGCGTCGAGCATCGTAAAAAAGCCATTGTGCTGTTCACAATACCGCCGTAAATCTCGAAATTGCCGTAAAAATTTCTCGTGGGGAAAAGCGACTATCCCCAAACCGCTTTTGCTACGTATCGAGGCGATCGCCTGTTTCTCGGTGATTTGTTCAACAGTTTTTAGAAAATTACAAGCTTGACTCGGCAACAACCCCACCTTGCAGTAGACGGGCTGAGCATAGAGTTTCTGATTGAGGGTTTGCCATAGCTCTTCTGGTTCTGGTTGAATAGAGAGCTTATTTTTAATGGCGATCGCCTCTAGCTCTAGGATCTGTGCATCGACACTTTCAGGAATCGCTGCAAAGCGAATGATCATCCCAAAAGCTTCCCCCAACTCTAGTTGCCTCATTAAGGTGGGCGACAGGAGATCCGCACGACTGGGCGTTAAAACAGAGTTCAGTAAACTTTGGTGAGCCGTTTTAATATCAGTCTGATTACCCGCGAGGACAACAGTTTTAATCGATTGTTGCTGGGGGTATAACCGAAAAGTGAGTTCGGTGGCGATCGCTAAACTGCCATAGGAACCTGTGAACAACTTCATGAGGTCATAGCCCGCGACATTTTTAACGACTTTGCCACCAGCCTTTGCAAGCTGACCATCGGCACGCACGACAGTAATACCTAAGAGGAGATCCTTCACGCCGCCGTAGCGCTGCCGCCAACTGCCCGAATTTGCCGTCGCGACGATGCCGCCAATGGTTGCATTGTCTGGAAATGCCGGGTCAATCGCTAGAAATTGCTTATGTTTTCTGAGGTGCGCCTGTAGGGTTTTGAGGGTGACGCCAGCTTCCACGGTAATCGTTAAATCATTCACTGCGTGGTCAACAATGCGATTTAACTTTTGAGTACTGACTAACCAGTTAATGTGTTTGGCAACGCCCCCCCAAGGGAGTTTTGTGCCATTGCCACAGGGAATAATTTTTTTCTGCTGCTCCTGTGCCTCTTGAATCACACGACACAATGCCGCTTGATTGTGGGGAATAATCAAAGCTTCCGGCTCCAGACGAGAAACCCGCCGATACATCTCGTGCCAGCGGGAATGACAATCTTGCCATTGTTTAAAATCAATATCTGGATCAGTCGCCAAGGTCATCTTGAGGAAATTAAGATTCGGTGTCAGCAGTAACGGCGATCGCCTCGACAGTAGCTTTGTTATCTTTGACGTCGGTTACTGCCCAACGGAGAGTTTCGCCGCGTTTGTCGAGTTCTTTTTCAATTTCTTTTTGCAGTTCTGCTGGGTTTTCCTGGAGATCAATCTCAGCGGTAATGAAGTGAGTCGTCATGGGCGATCGCCTCTTTGAAATGAATGGTTGATTCATCATACCAAGGCGTGGGTTGCCTCTGTCTATCCCGTTGAATCTCTTAAATTTCAAGGGGATTTCGCCCTAAATTTGGAAATTTACCTAGGCATTATTGCGACTCGAAAAACGTGACGATTGTCGTGTAATTTTTATCTTTGGCAATTTCTATCGGTGTCTTATCAAATTCGGATTTGAGGGTGAGATCTGCGCCTGCTGCCACTAAACTTTTGGCGATCGCCAGAATTTCCGCTTCGTCAGTACCTTCTAAATTGCCCTCTCGGTAGCTCAGCAAACGATGGAGTGCCGTCATCTGAAAATCATCTTGGGCATTGACATCAATATTTTGCTCAATCAAAAAATCCGTTGCCGTTGGAGGGAAATAGGCGACAGCCTCATGTAAAAGTGTTGTCCTAAATTCGCCGCGTTGATGTTGTAAATCAGCCCCTTCCGCCAACATTTTTTTGGTCAATTCAAAGTCTTCATTTTTCAAAGACCAATAGGTCAAGTTATTGAGCACATCAGCGGGATAATCATGCTTTTGCTCATTACCTCCCTGCACCGCCAGCTCTAACGATAAATTTGGCAAAAAGTTAGCTAGCCCAATTACCCCAGCGGCGATCGCCACCACCAGACCACTAAAAACATACCAGCGGTATTTTTTGAGAAACGCCCCAGTTTGCTTGAGATTGCCAATGATATAAAAAAAGCCACCAATTAGCGCAATCACGATAGCCAAGATAACCACAGTGCCGAATTCATCCGGCAAAGGCATACTGCTCGCGCCGACTTTAATGCCGAGGCTCCATCCGAAAATCGCGTTTAAACTACCCGTTATCAAAATGAGTATTGCCACAAAAAACAGCGACAAACTCATCAAATTTAGAAAAGCTTGCATGGACTACGCTCAAGATTCAACTCTGATTGTCAACCGTTAGTATTGCCTTTGCTTGGCAAAAATTTACGGCGAGATCAAAATTTGAAACGTCACTTAGCGTGGCGAGTGAATCGGTTGACGTGTCAATTAAATAGAATCAAAAGGTTTCGTCGCTTGCAATAAACCATAACGAATCAAACCCCGACGGAAGCCACTTTTCATCAGATCAAGGGCGAGTGCTCCTTGTACTGTTTTCCAGCCTGCTTTGAGCACACCAAAAACTGCATCGGGTTTCACCGCCGAATCGATTACTTGATCCCAAAACGGTGCAACCGCTGTAGACCAATCCGCCGTTGTAATTTCCATTAATCCGCATTCTTCGGCGATCGCCGCGTAGTCCGGTAGGGAAATGACGTAGGGCAAACAATAGACCTTGTAAATATCTTCTAAATGCTTTTGCTCTTGGGGCGTTAGAGAACCTGCTACAGAATCCGTTGGGCGGTGACACCAAGTTGCCATCAGGAGTTTGCCACCGGGCTTCAGAATGCGCGTACATTCCTGCAAAAATTGCCGCTTATTGGGCATATGCTCACCACTTTCGAGCGTCCAAACAAGGTCAAACTCTCCATCTCGAAATGGCGTATTTAGAGCATCTGCCACTTTAAACTCAGCGCGATCTTGCAAGTCTTGCTCTGTGGCTCGTTCTGTTGCGCGATTTGCTTGGACTGGCGAGAGGGTAATGCCAACGCCTTTAGCCTCAAATTTATCCGCTAAATAAAGGGTGCTACCGCCGATGCCGCAGCCGACATCAACAAAATTCTCAACAGCCGTAACATTGCCCCACGCCAAAAATTCTTCAATTAGATCAATTTGCGATTGGCGACGATTGCGTTGGATTGTGCCGCCCTGACCGTAGTAGCCGTGGTGCATGTGCTCGCCCCAGATCGACTCCCAGAGAGAACTCGATTCGTCATAAAATTCGCGGATCTGCTGATAAAGCTGTGAGGACATAGCCAAAACTACTCAAACTTAAATTTAGAAAAAATTATTCTTCGTACTCAATCAAAACCTGCACCCAGTAAGGGGGACGCGGAATTGGATTGCCGAGGCGATCTAGCATCAGTAACGCCACTAGATGCACCACAAATAGGTATAACACACTGTTTAAAATCAGCATGGCGATCGCCAAGAGCTGGATAAACATTAGATTCGGTTGGATCAACAATCCCAGTCGTAAAAATATCCAATCTGCCAGCTCAGAAATTTGAGAAATTACGTAAACCCAGAGATCTTCGCCGAGCAAAAATGACAGGAGAAATACCCGAAAGAAGAAGCCAATAGTACCTAGAATTGTGCCGAGCAAAATCGACCATTCCCAGCCGACCTGCTTACGCCACATCCAGCCCAATTGCACACCCATCAGCCCATAGGGAATGACATAAATAATGCTGCGGGTTGGCCCCATCAGAATAGAGAGTAAGAGTCCTGAGACTAGGGTAGACATCCATGCAGCTCGTGAACCCCACCGTAAAAAGACAAGGGCGATCGGCAGCGGAAAAAATAACCTGAGTAAAGGCCCAATGGGAAAATAATAATTAATTAACCAAATGAGGCTGGCAGTACTAGCTAAAAACGCCGTTTCAACCATTACAAGGGTACGGCGGTGCTGAGACGAAGAAGTAGGCGTCGGAGCAGCAATCACCTCTGTCGTACTATCCGGCGATCGCCCCTCTGCGAGATCGTCTAGATCAACCCAATTAATATTTTCAGTATTGTCCCCTGCTTCAGAACGATGATCAGCCACAATACCTCGTTAATTGATCATGTTGTCGAGGGCGTTGATATCAGGGATACAAAGGGTATCGGCAGTTCGCTTAATTAAATTCTTTTTTTCCAGCTTCGTTAAAACCCGTGTGACGGTTTCTCGCGCTAGGCCACTCAGACTACTGAGTTCACGGTGGGGTAAATTGGGCATTTCCAAACCTTCTTTGCCGATGGGTTTACCTTGGCCATCCGCAAGGAAAAGCAATGTATCCGCCACTCGCGACACACTATCCGCTTCCCGTAGTCGTAATCTCCGGTTAACTTGGCGCAGACGCTTTGCCATCAGTTGCGCTAAACGCACCCCGGCGATCGGCTCACCATAGATAAGATCAACAAAATCCTGGGCAGGAATACTACTAATTTTTGTGGGGGTGAGGGTAATTACGTCAGTGGAGCGAGGCACTTCGTCTAGGGCGGCCATTTCACCAAAAACTTCACCCCGTCCCAAAATATTTAATGTGATTTCTTTACCGTCGACATTGTAAGTCCGAATTTTTGCCCAACCGTCGAGAATAAAGTAAACAGACCCACCCCAGTCATTTTCAAGCAAAATCACTTGATTAGCTGGGTGGGAGCGGGTCACAACGTGACTAGCGGCTTTTTGTAAACTTTCTTCGGGTAATCCTTGGAAAAAAAGAGCGGATGCAATCAAATCCTGAAAATCGCTATCTAGTTCCCGATTACCGTAACGGTCGTCCATAGTTCTGTCTATACAAGGTCTTTTTTTATTACATCTAGGCTTGAAACAGCCTTAAGGGTATAATGCGCCGCCGCGGAATACCTAAAGCGCTTAACAGCTTTATTACAGGGTATCGCTTTAACAGTTTTACTACAGTCTGCTCTAAATTAAACAAAAATATCTTTACATGAAGTCTGTACCTAGGGTTCTGGAGCGACGGTTTGTTAGGTGCGATATTCTGACAAATTAAGCCATTTTGACACATAGATTAACAGTTTCTGGATATTTTGATGCTCTGATCGGGGTTAAACTTTATGATGAAAATGCCCACTGTTGTCTGGGATAGTTGATGGTTCTAATTTTGGACAGGTTACCCATTGTGAACTTTGCTACCGATTTACCGCCTCTGATTAGTGATTTAGAACGGGTTAGCGAGCTGCCTGAAACGGAGCAGCTTGATGAACTCCAACAAAATCTCCGCCATCAGCAGGAAGTGCTGCTTAAGGTGAAAGACTACCTCGTTTATCTTTACGACCAGCGGGATAAGGATAATTCGGGTGAATTCGTAGTATCGGGGAATGATGCAGGGACGATCGCCGCAGCGGTAATCCAAGAGCTTCAACTGAAAAAAACGGAATGGGTCGCGCCGATTAGCCAAGAGCTAGACCAGCTCACAGCGCAAAAACAAATTTTAGAACGGGAAATTTATCGCCTTAACCAACAATACGAAGCGGTACTCAGTGCCTTTCCACAACAGTTATTAGGCTCATTCCAGAGTTTATTGCAAACCCAATTAGGTAAGGCAGTCGAACTCTTTGAGCAACGGCTCCGCTATATCAGCTCGGTTACCCATCCAATGCAGGGCTTAGAAGATGCTGGGTTTGCGGCGAGTGAAGCTCAAACTGATCCGGGGCGATCGCCAACGGAACATATCCAAGCGGTTCAAAATAACCTCGATAAGTCAGTCGCCGACCTAGACAGTACAATTCACACTGTTTTTACAGCGCTGGAACAGGATATTGCCGCCTATGGCATGAGCCTCACGGGAAATTTGAGGCAGCTTAATGGACTTCAAGTAGCAACGGATTCCAGCAAAATCGAAGCAGATAATATCGCAGACACTCCCGTTGAAGAACCCAATGTCCCTGAAGAGCCAGATTCGCCAGAAGTGGAGTCCTTAATGGCTGTAGTGCCCGATGGCTTGAATGAGCTACGCGATCCCCAAGAGCCACCCGCAACGGAATCTTTATTTGCCGATGATGGGTTTGATTATGAAGACGAAGCAAGTGGCGATCGCCCTCCAGAAATGGACGAGACTCCCCAAGTTGACACTCCCGCTGCGGAAGAAGACTCAGTTAAAGATGATTACCTCGATTTTGCCGCGTCTGTAACGGAAGAAGGCTTGTTTGGTGACGCTAATCCAGATACCCCAACAGCGGAAGAAGAAAATAATCCTCTAGAGACTGAGGCACTACCCGCCGAATCTTTTCTTTTCGGGGATCCGGTAGCAACTCCAGAGTCTGCCGAGACTTCGGGGGATATGGCTGATCTAAAAGCAGTAATTGCATCTCCTCCTCCAACATTGACCGATATCAATACGGATAAAACAGAGACGACAACGGTCAAAACGATTCAGCTACTCACAGATCTGTTAGAAGATGGCTCCCTAAATGTCCAGGAGACAGAGACGACAGCCCCAGAAGATGACTCCCTGATTGCCGACAATGATGCGGAGCAGCCGACGGGCGAGGATTTAAACCCAGATTTGGAGACCGATGAAACTGTGGCAACCCCTGTGGATGTGACTGTACTCGATCCAGAGAAAATGACCCAGCTAGCAGAAGATTTGATGCAATTTGAGACGACAACTGCATCGGACGAGGGGAGTTCTACTGAGGCGATTGATGTGGATGCAGCCGCAACCGATGATGAGGGGAATCCTTGGGACGAAACTGATCAGCAGCCGGAGTCCTAAGCTAAACGCAGTATGAATCAACATTGGTATCTTGGCTTAGATATTGCGACTTCCCATTTAAGTGCTGTGCTGATTAATGGCGATCGCCAGCAACAATATCCGCTTTTTTGGCAGGATGGGGAACACCAGCATTTTGCTTTACCAATGGTGGTAACGGCGACGACCAGTGCGGCGCAACCTTGGCAAATTGCCCTCGATAATGATTTAGTTGCAGGAAAAACAGTGGAGGGTTGGCTGCCTTTTCTACGTTTAGCACCCTCCTATCAAATGGATACCGATAATGCATGGTTTCCGACCCTGCCTTGGTCAAAGTCTGGGGAACTGCCCTTAAAATCCCTCGGTGATGCCCTTGCCTTCTTGCTGTGTATTCTCAAAGATCGCAGCTTGACCGCAGAGCTATCGCCCACAAGGGTGCGGGATATTTTAGGTCGCCTTGATGGGGTGATTGTCAGTTTGCCTAGCGGTTGGGGTGATACCTACCGCCTCAACATTCGTGAAGTGTTGCACCAGGCAAATTTAGTAGGTCGCGGTGAACAGGTTTTGTTTGTGCCGGGGGCGATCGCCACATTACTCGGCTTTCAGGCACAGCTTCCTCATACGGAAGGGGGCACATTAATTATCCATAGCGACGCTAGCCATACGGATTTAGCGGTTGTTGACTTACCGACCTATCTGCCGGAACTGAAAAAAGGACAAATTCACACCCATAGTTTTGATTATGGTGGGAATGCCCTGCAACAGGATATTTTGTGTCAGCTCATTTACCCCCAATGGTTGCCACAGCTGCAAGATACCCTCAGTAAATTGGCAAAAATGATGCCCCGCGCCGGGGAAATCGACCTAGAACGGCGGCTCTTAGCGGCATGGCAATGGCGTAATTCTCCGGTGGGGCGATCGCTCCTCCAAGCTGCCAATCAAACGAAAGCTCTTTTACAACAGCGTGAGGAATTTGCCGCACACCTCGGTCAACAGGAATGGCGTGTTACCCGGACGGATTTAGAACGGAAAATTATTTACCCTTTCCAGCAACAGCTCAACCAACAGATTAATCATTTATTTGCGACGGCGGGAGTAATGTCCCAAGGGATTCAGCAAATTATTTGCAGCGGCTCGAATCTGGATTATTGTTGGCAATGGCTCTCGGTCTCGCTACAACAAAAATTCCCCCAAGCTGAGCTCATTCGGGATTCGGCTTCTAGTCAAGTCAGTCGTATTGCTGTGGGTTTGGGTTTAGTGCCATTAATGCCACAAATTGTGGATGGCGATCGCCACCGTTACCACGACTATTTTTTATTGGGCACTTTACTGAAAATTTTGCCTGACGAGCCATTTCGTCTAGAAACCCTCTCGCGGTTGCTCCAGGCAGAAGGTATTAACCCCCGCCATTGTGGCGATCGCCTACAGGCACTTTTGTTTAGTCAGCAGCCAGCGGGACTGGCACCAGATCTAGACGAGCAGCAAAGTAACGTTTTTCGGCAATATCCTCTGGGAAATACACCGACAACGGCACTCTGTTGGCAAAACAACGATGGTTTTTACCATGTCCACGAAGCCCAACGGGAATACTTTTTAGAGTTTTGGCGCTATTTTGAAAATAGCTACGATATCGAATTGCTAGAACCTTACCGTTTACCCTTTGGGCGATCGCCTCTCCAGCTCAGTTCACAAAACTCGGCCTGATCGCAGCAACGCCATTGATAAGAGTGTTAAGGCTGATCAGTTGGAAGTGATTCTGCTGTTGTTTGACAGAGCGCTTCCACCTCTGGCGTGACGACAAAATTCGCGTCCTGTTGAGTTTCTACTTGGGCGGGTCTGCTCCAACCGCGATTGCCAACAGCTAAAACACTGATGCCCGTTTCCGGAGGCGTTTGGTCTCCCACCAGACACACTTCTAGGAGTAAATCGCCATCGACATTAACCTGTTTAATCTGGACAATGCTCCCCCCCGGAATCCACACCGTGGGTTCATCAAGATCGGCGATCGCCTGGGGTGTGTAGGCTGCAATAACAGGGGAATCTGCTTTTAGCCGCAAAATTTGACTTTTGGTGAGGGCATCAACCGCCGTTACAGTATCCGGTTCCTCCGAGTCCGGAATAGTAATAGTAGGCGTTTCGAGGGGTTCTTCTGGAATCGGCTTTGGCTCAATCACAGGCGTATCCGGCTCTGACGTTGTGCCCACATCCATAATCTGCAACCGTCGCCACATTTCGTAGGACAACAAGCCAATGCCCCCTACACCAAGTAAACCAATGATGAGCAACAGCCAATTTGTTTGTTTACGGCGCGGAGGTGGCGCAGCAGAGGACTGGGTGCTTGGCGGAGTAGCACTTCCGCTTGTAGTAGCAGGGGCTAAATCAGGAGACGGGGAGGAGAGACTCCTCACAAGTTGTGAATCTACATCTGCATAGCTAGGGAAACTAATCGGTGATGCAGATTGCCGTTTGAGCTGGACATGAACAAGGGCGATCGTCGCGTTATCGTGACCATTTTTAGTGTTGGCAATCTTGATTAATTCCTCGCCAACATCACTAATTTTCTTTTTCCCCAGTAGTATCGGTGCGATCTCAGTACGCCAATATTGATCAACCCTGTCATAATCGCTTAACCCGTCAGAACAGAGCAAAAACACGGTGTCACAGTCAACCGATAATGTTTGTGTCGTCGGATGGAGTGATCGCGATGGATTCATACCCAATGCCTGCACGAGTGCCCCCGCTGAGGGGTAGGCAAGGGCATCCTGATAAAGGGCATAGCCAAGGCGAACTTCACGGGAACCAAGGTCATCGTCGTAGGTGACTTGGTGGCAGCTATCGGGAGTAATGCGATAAATACGAGAATCCCCGACATGGGATAAATGGATGTAGGGTTTTTTGATTAAGGAGAGCACTACCGTTGTGCCCATTCGTTCCCGTTCGCGGCGTTGTTCTTCATCATTAGCAGCAGTAATCGCATCATTGGCCGCATAGACAGCCTCGGTAATTAGCGTAGGCGTGAGGCTAGCAGAATCTTTGATCAGGTCTTGTTCTATAGTTTGGATTGCTAAAAGTTCTTGCTCAAGGGTACTAATGGCAATTTCTGACGCAACTTCTCCCTTATCGTGACCGCCAATCCCATCACAGACGATCGCCAAGGGAAAATTACTATGGGTTTTACCGGACTCTGGAAAACAAGCATCCTCATTATGGTCGCGAGTAGGGCCCGAATCTGTTTGGGTATAGACACTGTACCTGTATCTGTAGTGGGATTGCCCCAGTTCTAAAATTCCGGCCGCTAAAATTTGTTGTAACTGTTGTGGCTGAGTGATTTTGCCTTTACTGAGGTCTTTAAGCAGATGCTGACAAAATTTCCGAATACTTTTATCCGTATTTTCTAGAAATTCGCGCCAGACTTGGGCAATCTTTTGAAAATCGATTGATTGTTGCTGATCGAAGCTTAACGTGCGGATTTGGATAACGCCGCCATTAACTCCTAATCGTCCTAGATCGTAAAACGTGCCAACGGCTCCCTGTTCCAAAAAACTTGGTAACATTTCCGCAATTTGTGCGAGCCAGTTTAGCTGTTGTAAAGGCTCTGCCGATGGCCACACTTCAGTAAGCGACGGAAACAGTTCCGGATGCTGCGGCAAACCGTCAGGAGAAAGGGGCACAGACGGATACTCAAGTAGCCAGTAGCCCTGTTCTTCGGACGTTAAACCAAAAACACGGGGACAATGGAGTAGGTGCGGCGATAACTTAAGATAACCTTCGATTTCTGGCGGTAACTCATCGACTACGACCGGAGGGTTGTGGGGACGGGTATCAAGGACAATACTCGGATTTTCTGTCACCCAGTAGCGGTCTGCCAATAAAGTTTCAGGTTGAAGTGAAGAATCAGATGTTCCAAGAATCTGAAGATAACGTTTGAGCACGGGTGTCTGGCAATTTGCACAATGGCTTTGGTACAGGGAAGCAATGCCGAGACAGTCGCTTTTCGTGCAAGAAATCGTTACCTTAGAAATATCCATGTGTGTGCCTGATAGGGCAGATAGTGTGGTGTCTGATTATGACCAATTTAACGTATTCTTCGTACTTCATTGCCGATGATTCTTGCGCCTGAGCAACGCCAAAAACTAGACCAAAGTGACGACCTCTTGTTTTACGATTACCCTCGGTTAGTTACCCACGTTGATGATGGTTTTATCGAACAACTGACATCTCTGTATGGTGAGCTGCTAAAGCCGGATAGTCGGGTACTCGATTTGATGAGTAGCTGGGTTTCCCATTTGCCGGATATGACCTTTGCCCATGTGGAAGGCCACGGTATGAATGCGGAGGAGCTGGCGAAAAATCCCCGCTTAGATCATTTTTTCGTCCAAAATCTCAATGACAATCCAAAAATTCCCCTCGAAGATCAGAGTTTTGATGCAGTACTGATGGCGGTATCAGTGCAATATTTGCAGTATCCAGAGGCTATTTTTGCAGAAATCCAGCGGATACTCACACCGGGTGGTTTGTGTATTGTGAGTTTCTCCAATCGAATGTTCTATCAAAAGGCGATCGCCGCGTGGCGAGATAGCTCTGATTCGGATCATATCCGGTTAGTAAAACGCTACTTTGCGAGCACCGAAGGTTTTGCAGATCCCCAGGCGATCGCCAAACCGCCACAGCTCAATAACATCTTACAAATGTTGGGAATGGGCAACCGTGACCCCTTTTATGCCGTAGTTGCTCAGAAAGTTTAGGCAAATACAGATAAAGCTTAATGAAAAGCACTGATTTTGCGGCGATCGCACTGAATTTTCAGTTGGGCGCAGTAAGATGGAAAGTATCTTTCTGGTCTCTGTGAATTTTCCGGCATTTACAGCTAATATTTACCAGCGGATCTTTAGATCAGTGCAGCATCTTCTTTTCCAACACTTTCTTTGTCTGAATCGACTATGAGTCAACTGAAAAACGCTTCTCCTGGCAAAAGCAACTCGCGTGCTTACCAAAATGTTATGGAAACTTTGGTGCACCAAGAGATCCAGCGCCAAATGCAGAAGATGCCGACCAAGCTGGTGAAATATATTGATATTTCTGAAGTGGCGACCTTTGCCCTAAATCGGCTACCGCCTCTGTACGCTTCGAGTGAACAGGGCAAGGAAAGGCAGGCGGCGAAGGGTCAAGCAAAATTAAAACAGGAAGTTGCGACAGCGGTACGTCAAGCTCTCGCGGCTGTGCAGAGGGATCCGTTACGGAACTCCACGCCATTGCCTCCTGACCGTGACCCCCGCTATCAAACGGCTGAAAGTGCCCTAATCGAATTAGAAGAATTACTGCGCCGCAGTCACTTGCTTGATCCTGAGCTACCCCAACTAAGTTGGTCGAATTTACAGTTGGCGATCGCCAAAGCTCTAAAACGTAGCGCGGAACGGGGAATTGTTGACCGTCGCATCGAACAGTTGCTCACAGAGCATGACTATGGACGTTACACCTCCTCTGTACACGATTGGACGGATGATAAATATCGCCTGTAAGACGATCTAAATATTCAAATAAAAACCCTCATAAAACGTTTTTAAGCACCTCTTAAAAGCGTTTTTTCTGTATGGTGGTAAACGGCTCTTTTACCAAACCATCTATGTCTGCCCCCCAATTCGTTTATCGATATCCTCCCCTCATCCAAGGAAAATTTCTGAAGCGCTACAAACGATTTTTTGCGGATATTGAGCTGGAATCAGGCGAGGTGATTGTTGCCCACTGTCCCAATACAGGGCCAATGACTGGCATTATCTGCGACGTAGGCATGCCTGTCATGGTCTCAAAAAGCGATAACCCTAAACGCAAACTGGCCTACACATGGGAAATGGTACAGCTGGGCGAGACTTGGATTGGGGTAAATACCTCATTACCGAATCGTGTCATTAAGGCAATGTTGGCGGAACAGTTAATTCCTGAATTAGCAGGTCGCTATGACGAGGTGCGTTCAGAGGTGAAATATGGCAAGGAAAATAAGAGCCGTATTGATTTCCTACTAGGTCGCGCAGACCAGCCGTCCATTTACGTGGAAGTGAAAAATACAACCTGGGCAAAGGGATCGCTCGCGCTATTTCCCGATACGGAAACAACCCGTGGGCAAAAGCATTTACAGGAGCTAATCGATGTTGTGCCAGAGTCGAAGGCTGTGATGCTGTATTTCATTAACCGCGGTGATTGTGATCATTTTGTGCCGGGGGACAGTCGCGACAAAAAATATGGGGAGTTATTCCGCAAGGCGATCGCCGCCGGAGTGGGGATTTTACCCTGTCGTTTTCGGGTCTCACCGGAGGGCATTGAATATTTAGGTATTGCGCCTTGGCAGCCCTTTGAGGCTGATGCGACGGTCGCTTAGTTTCTCGTTATTTGAGTATGGACTGACCCCTTACCAACGGGAGGCGATCGGCATACGCCAACCTGTACCGAAAGCGCGGTCGGTAATTTTTAGGCCGGGAGCAGCCTGACGACGTTTAAACTCGGTGCGATGCAATAGCTTAAAAACCTGCTCAATGGTTTTCGGGTCGTGTCCTGCTTGAATCAGGTCGGGTGTGGATTGATTTTTGTGGATAATCCGTCGCAAAATATCGTCGAGCGTATCGTAGGGCGGCAGGGAATCTTGATCGACTTGGTCGGGTCGCAGTTCGGCGCTGGGGGGCTTGGTAATAACGTTTTCGGGGATGACTTCTTGATCACGGTTGAGCCAACGACAGAGCTTAAACACCAGTGTTTTCGGGACATCAGCAATGACCGCTAAGCCACCGTTCATATCGCCATAGAGGGTGCAATAGCCTACTGCCATTTCCGATTTGTTGCCTGTAGAAAGAAGCAGATAACCAAATTTGTTGGCGATCGCCATGAGGAGATTACCGCGAATACGGGACTGGAGATTTTCCTCAGCCACACCAAATTCGGTGTCGGCAAATAATGGCTCCAGCATCTGGTCAAAGGCCCCCATGCCCGTTTTGATGGGAATGGTTTTGTGATTAATTTCTAGATTTTCGGCAAGGGCGAGGGCATCACTCACTGAGTGCTCTGAGCTAAAGGGGGACGGCATGAGCACCCCCAGCACATTATTAGGACCAAGGGCATCGGCGGCGATCGCCGCCACTAAGGCAGAGTCAATACCACCACTTAAGCCCAATACCACCTTAGAAAAACCACATTTAAACACATAGTCTCGCAACCCTAAAACGAGGGCATGGTAAACCTCCGCCTCATCGCATTCAAATTCTGGCGTAACGGTTTGGTGAAATTGATTGGAAAGGGGCTTCTTGAGGCGACTAATATCGTGCAGTGATTGGTTAAACTCTAACGCCATTAAGGCAGCCTTAAAGCTGGGGGCGCGACACACAATTTTGCCTTGGGTATTAAACGCAACGCTGCCACCATCAAAAATCAAGTCATCGTTACCACCGGTCTGGTTGGCATAAATAATCGGCAGCTGATAGCGCCATGCGGCGTGGTGCAGCATCCCCTCCCGCAATCTTTGCTTAGCGATCGTATAGGGGGAAGCAGAGAGATTCACGATGAGGTCAACTTCTTCGTCGGCCAGCTGCTCTAGGGGATTAACCTCGTAGTTGCGTTTGCCCCAGAAGCTATCATCGTTCCAGAGATCTTCGCAGATCGTGACGCCAACTTTGACGGGAATCGGCGGGTTCAGCTTTGTTTGGTCGGCACTGGGATAGATATAAAACCAATTAGAAAGCTTGCCGGCCTCAAAGTAACGGTCTTCGTCAAAAACGTCGTAGGTCGGTAAAAGCTGTTTATGGAATATTCGTTGGACTTCGCCTTTGTCGATGAGGGCAATGCTATTGTGGAGCGGTTTTTCGCCGCGAGCGATCGCCTCTTCATTGATCGTTGCTAGGCCAACGAGTACGGCAATGCTGGGGGGAATCTTCGCCGCTAAAGCTTGGAGTTCTTCCTGCATCCGTGTCACAAAGTCCATTTGTGTGAGGAGATCCCGCGGGGGATAGCCACAAAGGGACAGTTCGGGCGTTAATAAAAGACGAAAACCAGCGATCGCCGCAATTTCCGCAGCTTCTATAATTTGGCGGGCATTACCCTCTAAATCTCCGATAGTAGGGTTTAACTGGGCGATCGCAATTTTCATTTTCCGGATGCTCTAAAGGTTTGCGGGCAATAATTGTGCGGTGGCGGGGGTCGCTGGGCACTGTCGTTAAATAATTAAAGCCACTTTGTTTTAAATTATCTTCCACATCAAAGGTGTAATATTCGTCACTCCAAGGTTCGGTACTTTTCATCAAAACGAATAAAGCGGGGGGCAGACTTTGGATAACAGGAGATTTTGGGTTGTTATCGACGATCGCCAAACACCCGCCCGGTCGTAGAATACGCAGACATTCTTGGAAAATTTCTTGGGTCGCTTGATTGGGTAATTCGTGGAGGACAAATTGCAACGTAATGACATCAAAGCTGTTGTCTGCAAATCCTGTCGCTTCGGCTTTACCGTGTTGCCATCGAATCGAGGACTCTGGATTCCGAATTTTCGCAACGGCTAACATGTAGGGCGATAGATCGAAACCAATCGTCTTAACGTCCGGCGATCGCCCCTGTAGAAATTCGTGTAGCGCAACGGTGGAAATACCGACAGAACAACCAATATCTAAAACATCATTAACATTCTCCGGCAGATAGTCCGCCATCACCTCAAGGAAGGTATTGCGCAATCGCGCTTGGGCAACATCGGGCGTGAGGGGTTCATTTTTCCAAACGCGCAGCGCCATAGATTCTGTTGCGGGAGCTGCTTCAAACGCGGCTTTCCAACAAAGATTTCCCGCATCATAGGCATGAAACGGCACATTGTAATAATCAGGATATTCAAGGGCTGGATCGGCGATCTCTTGGAAATACTGATCCGCTTGGGCTTGGTCAAAATCCTTGACTGTTTGTCGCCACGGTATACCATTTTTTTCGGCGGTTTTAATCAGGACTTGCCGTGCCTGTAGCTTCATCAAGCTATAGAGCGGTTTGGTTTTAATGAGTAGATTGACGAGACGAGACAACCAATCTTCCCCAGCCCAATCAGGTTTGTCCTTGGCGATCGCAGTTTGAGACATGAAAAAAGTTTTTAGAGTATTGAGATAAAAAAATCAAAAAGTTTTGATCCATTCTACTGCCATTACTCTCTCGCAAAAGGCGATCGCCAGCTTGTTTTTATTGCTATCTCACGTCTAAAAAAAATGAGGGAAAAACTTACTCTTCTGTCTCTACTGGGCGAATGCCGACGGTTAGACCATCATTGACAAAACTACCGTTGACCAACTGATATCTCACGTCAAACTCAATAATCGGGGACGTTTCAAAGTAACCAACCACCCGGAGATTATTCTGAGCATCGAGGGTCGGCTGAACAGAAAAAATGGGCGCAAACTCGACAATGCCGCCAAAATCAACGCCAAATTCACGGATTGGCTGGAAAGCGAGAAATAAATCTGCTTCGGTATTATTCTCCTGAAAGCCCACGGAGCCTAGGCTACGCAAGACAGAATAATCAGCGGTGAGATTTGCTTGATTTAGGGCAATTAAGGTCGACTTGACCAATGTATTAACGAAAGTTAGATCGTTTTCGTTAGTGATTGCGGGTCTAAGGGATGTTTCTTCTGCTTCGGTTTGGGCGATCGCCGCAGTGGGGGCTAGGTATGGCGCCGAGAATAATACCAAGCCTCCTAATAAACCTTTCAGACAAAGTTGGGTAAAGGGGCGATTAAGCAAGGTCATCACGTTGGTCAAGGATAAAAAGATCTAATCAAAACGACGTAAAAAAAAGCCTAAGGTTGCGAGCCGATTGGCCTCATCCTCTGGGGACTTTTTGAGATGTCTTCATCATATCCAACTGTTTCCGGGGAAATTCGGTACGTAAAGATTTAGTATTTGTCTCAGCAGGCGATCGCCACAGAATTAATTTACTAAATAAGAATTTGTGTTATATTCATATTCGGCTCGGATTCATGCGATCCCAACGCCCAAACCTTGTCAGGACCGGAAGGTAGCAGCAATACGGGATGCTTGAGATAGGCGTGGACTCCGGGCCTTTTGCTTTGGATACGAGATGCGACGCCGATAAATTCGCACAAGATCTAATATTTTTCTTTACTGAGAACGAAGACGCTCCCTTCATTACCTCTACCAATGCGTAGGTCTTCGTCGAGATAGGTGATTTCTAGCCAACCGTTATTTTCTTTACTGTTAATGCCAAAATCAACGGGCAGAAATTTTTTGCCGGAGATGAGGCTATCGATAAGACCTTTCGGGAAGCGATAACCCATTAGTCTCTGGGAACCGACGAGGAAACGATGGAAAAAGACATTAACGCGCTTGTCGGAAACAGGCTCTAGGCTAGCTTCGACAAGGACTAATCCCTCAAGAAACGGGATGCCTTCTAGTTCGGCAATGTTGTAAATCTTGTTTTGCTCTGGGCGGATGCATTGATAGACTTGCCCGAGCTGCATTAGTGGGAAACGATTAATGCCGAGGATGCCGCTGCTGGTGGTATAGACCAGTCGCCAATCACCTTCGAGGAGCTTCGGGGCTTCAAGGGGTTTGGGAGTGGGGTTCTGGTCTTCTAGGGAATCAACGAGGGTGAGGATATTAGCGCGGTCAACTTCTGTGGTGAGGAGTCCTCTGTTTTTCCCAGCGACAGTTTCTAGTAGGTCGGTTTTGAGGGTCATTAAACGGGCAAACTATAGTAACAAGCGATACTTATTTATTTTCCCACATTGCTCGGTGATCCGAGGAGAAAGGCCAGATTGTCCCGATGAATGATGGTGTCGGCTCCGGCATAGCCCAAGATTTCGGTGATTTGTTTGGAATGTTTGCCTTTAATTTTGCCGATCGCCGCACTGTCATAATTCACGAGTCCTCTGGCGATCGCCTGTCCGTCTTTAGTACAAAGTTCAACGCCATCGTTAACGGTAAAACTCCCTTCGATTTTGGTAATGCCCGCAGCGAGGAGGGATTTGCCTTTGGTTAAAAGGGCTTTGGCTGCGCCGTCGTCGAGATACAGTTTGCCTGTAGGCACGAGTCCATAGGCAATCCAACGTTTTCGAGAATTGTCGGTTTGGGGGTTGGCTTCGAAGTGAGTGCCGATGTCATCGCCTTGGATGATTTTGAGCAGGTTTTGTGGTGTTTTTCCTTGGGTGATAACGGTGCGGACGCCAGCATTGGTGGCAATTTTGGCGGCAGTGAGTTTGGTTTGCATCCCGCCTGTGCCCCACTGGGAACCGCTAGATCCGGCATCGACTTGCAGCTCAAAGAGTTCGGTGGGACTCACAAGGGGAATGGGTTTAGCATCGGGATTGTGGCGCGGGTCGGCGGAATAGAGGCGATCCACATCGGTCAAAATCACCAGCCAATCGGCATTAACCAAGCTAGCAACTAGAGCGGAGAGGGTATCGTTATCGCCAAATTTCAGCTCATCGACAGCAACGGTATCGTTTTCATTGACAATCGGAATCACGCCCAGCTCCAACATGGCATTGAGGGCTTCTTGCACGGTGAGATAGGAGGTGCGGTCTACAAGGTCTTTTCTCGTTAACAAAACTTGGGCGATCGCCTGTTGCAGACTGGTAAAGAGATCATCGTAAAGACGGATTAATCTACCCTGACCCACGGCGGCAATGGCTTGTTTAACGGCAATTTTCTTGGGGCGTTCTGACAGATTGAGGCGACCACAGCCAACTCCCACAGCACCAGACGACACCAAAATGACGTTGTGTCCCATCTGCTTCAGCCGCGTCAATGTCTCGACTAATGTGCCAATGGTTGCAAGGGCAAGCATCCCTGTTTCTGGATCGGTCAGGCTCGATGTGCCAATTTTTACAACGATTGTTTGAGACATTGCGGTGAATAGTGATCAGTCATCTGTAACTAGTAAACACTGAGAGCAACAGCCGTGCCAAAGAATCAACTTACAAGTGAATTACATTTATTCATGGCTTCGTGTTCAAATAGTAAAATGTTGCTAAGATCATTAACCGAGCAAAAACAGATAATTAAACCCTATGTCGACCTTAAATTTGAAAGAAGCATGGCTCTCACTTCCAACTGAAGCGCAGGAACCAGTTGTTGGAAAAATTTTGATGCCAGCTCTCATTCATGCTTTGGGTTATTCTACTGACGAATGTTACCCGGAATTTAAAACGGGTAGAGGAGGAGATCAAGTAGATTTTGCTCTCCGTCACAATAATGGCTATGAACAGAGCTTTTTAGAAGCGCCACAAGAACCACATGTTTTGATTGAGATCAAAGGTCGAGATATTAATTTAGAGGAAGGAACAAGATATAAAAAAACAGTTCAGCAAATTAGGAGATATCTTCACTCTTCAGCAAAAAATTCTAGTAGCGCAAAGTGGGGAATCATCACTAATGGAGACAATATTCAATTATTTAGACGGCACGGCCTTGTTGTCTATCCTTACACGCAAAACCTTAAGCTCACAGCGGAAAATATTGAGCAGAGAATAAAGCTGATTAAATATTATTTAGAAAATGAAGAAAGAGCATTATCCGTTGCTGTGTACAACAATAAAGGTGGTGTTGGCAAAACTACAACAGTGATCAACCTTGCAGGTATTCTTGCTTTACCCCTTGGAAAGAAAGAAACTCCATTAGGATTTGCTAAAAAAGTACTTGTTGTAGACTTTGACCCCAATCAAAAAGATTTAACCGATCTATTAGGAGTGAAGCCTAACAAAATAACTCTCTCTAAATTCATCCAAGATCACAAAAATAATGATATAAGTAACGCTATTTCTCGTTACAGATTACCCACGAAAAGTGGTAAAGAATACGGTTTTGATATTTTACCCGTAGATGAGGAGCTACACTCAGGTCAAAATGAATACATTAAGTATTTGAATCGTAGTTTTCTACGTAAAGCATTGGCAAAAGTAAAAAATGAATATGATTATATTTTGATTGATTCTCCTCCGGGCAGAAATCTGTTTACAGAGGAAGCGATCGCCGCATCTGACGTTGTGTTGATGCCTTCTAAGCATAATGGGATTGCCTCATTTAAGAATGCAGCAGTAGCTATGACAACGATGTTTCCTGATTTGGGAGAAGCTCGGAGAGATGCTGAGTTTGAAACAACTCACGATTCCATCAAGTATTTAGGCAATCCAATTCCACTACCTATTTTTTTCAATGGCGAATCTATTACACCAACACAAAAAGAGCAGGCTCAAAAAGCGATACTTTCGATTGTAAAAGTAGCAAAAAAGGAAGAACAAATTGACCTGATGAAATTTTTCTTTCCTAAATATACAAGCTCAAAGAAAAATCTTGATATTTTTGTGATGCCTAGCTATGCTCATATTGCGTCAGCTGCTTTCTCTAGTCGCCCGGCTGTTTTCACTAGTAAGAAAGCCCGTGAGTATTATAGAAATCTAGTTCGGGAATATTTTATCTAATGAAACAAGAAATCGGTTCACTACTTCACCTAT
>CAZXBK010000018.1:0-34160 GCA_964638765.1 uncultured Synechococcus sp.
AGTCGATAACAGAGCATCCCGTAAAACTTCATCTGTCTCTTCCCGCCAAGCTAAATGCAAAAAGGTGTAGAGGACTTGTTGCTGCTCAGCGCTTAAACTTCGGTCAACTAATAGCTGCCGTAAAAAACGAATAGTTGCGAGCCGCTTTACGCGACTGTCATGGCAAAGATCAGCAAGGGCGGCTTCAAACTGTTTATCCTGTTTGTCTTTGCCCCAAGATTGTTTCGTTGCTAATAGTAACGTCGCCGCAATCATCAAGGTTTGACAGCCCAACACAACCACTAGCCAGTGATTATCAATGCTTTCCCACAGGGCGATCGCCCCAAAACTTGAAAAAACACCGAGGGAACCAGCTGTTACCGCAACCAATAGACGTTGGTAATCGCTACGCCATAGCCGTTCAAAGACTTCTGCGTACTTTGTCCAAGGCAAATCGTAGGCATTGTAAATTGCTGCCATTACTGCCACACCGATGCCTGTCGCCGCAACTAATTCCCACTGCCATGCCCACAAATTCACAGAAACAGCACTGACACCACTCAGGGCGAGAAACTGTTGCCAATTAACGGAACGACTTAACGCGATAATCGCCTGCACATCAACCAAATCCCTCTGGAGGGTTAAGGTCGAAGTCAAAGATCTTCTTTGGCGATCGCGGGAGAATCTAGGCACGGGAATCTGAAACGACAAAATAAATCAGGCTTTTTATCACTACAGTGGAGCAATAATGTCCTAAGCATACCGTAAATTTACGGTCTTACAGCGTCTTTAGCCCCGGCGTAAACCCGCGAACATGTAGCCCAAAATAAAGCCGCCAATCATTGCCCACAATTGACCAGATTCAACAAAATTTGTTAGACCTGTTTGGATTTGACCGAGCACATCCGGATCCTCGACATAGCCGCTGAGTTGCTGGCCAATCACTAATTCTGGCTGAGGTAAAGTTTCAATCAACCCAGCTTGCTGAGCGGCGGGAATGGAAGTTAGGGGCTTTTGCAAAGACATTAGATTCAGAAAGTGAATATTACTCGCAGGGTTTAACAGTTTCCGATTGTACCTGTACAACCACCAAAGTCATATCGTCACTATTGCGGATCTTTGGATAAGTAAATTGTCCTACCTTTTCAAATAGAGCTGTAACAATCTCATTGGGGTTCGTGTGGGTACGGCAAGCATCCTGAAAACTTTGGTAGAGATTCTCTTCATCAAAGCGATCGCCGTGGGCATTGACAGCATCGGTAAAGCCATCGGTGTAGTAGAGAACGATATCGCCGGGTTCTAGGGTAACTTCCCCTTCTTCGTACTCAGAGTCCATATCTAAACCGATTAGCATCCCCCAAGTATCGAGTTTTTCAATGGTGTCCGACTGGGCACGCCACAACAGAGGCGGATGGTGGGCGGCATTGCAAAAGGAGAGCTTTCGGCTCGATGGATCATACTCGGAATAGAACAGCGTGACGAAGCGGTGGGAATTGTCGAGGTCGGGGTACATCACCCGATTTAAATGGGAAAGCACCCTTGACGGAGAGTGGCGGTTTAGAACCTCTGCTCGCAACATGCCCCGCGTCATGGTCATAATCAGACCTGCGGGTACACCTTTGCCCATCACATCACCAATGACGATACTCCAAGGCACACACTGGACGAGTTTGGGGTCATCTTGGCGACGGACTCGATCGTAATTTGACGGGATAAAGTCGTAATAGTCACCACCAACACGGTAGGCATTGCGGCACTCGGCAGCGATCGCCAAACCACTAATTTGAGGGCATTCGCTCGGTAATAGATGGGTTTGGATTTCGGAAGCAATTTCTAGTTCGCGGTCTTGCTTTTCCTTTTGGCGTAATTTTTGCGTGAGGTCATTGTTGGCGATCGCGACAGCCGTTTGATCTGCTACGAGCTGCACCAGTTTGCGACGCGTAATATCCCAGAGGTACTCTTCGTCAACACTGAAGATATAGAGACGACCCCGCTCCGTGTTTTTTACCAAGATCGATGTGCTGTGGAGAATCGCTATATTTTCCAACTTAGATTGCAGCCAGTCATCTAGCTGATCTAAATCTAAGGGAGCAGTTCCCGCCGCACCAAAACTTTCGAGTTGGTCAAAGGCTTTCTTGATCACACCACAGCGATCACCCTGGCCACAGTAAATCTTTTCGAGACGAATCCGGCCTTCCTGCGTAAAGGTGAGTAGAGCACCGCCATCCGCATCAGAAACTCGTGCTGACATGAGCGGCGTTAACTCTAAAAACTGATTGAGATTATTGAAACTCCGCAGAGCAAAGCCAAGGGAACTTAAAAGATCTTGGATTTTTGTTTGCTCACGGTTAAGCTTCGCGATTTGAGATTTTAAGAACTCAACATCATCTTGGATTGGGTCGGCAGCGGACACAGCTTCTCCTTGTGTCTGTTGGCTTTGCGCAGCTAGACGTGACTCTGGGTGTGGAGAGCCCGGAATATTACTCGATTGCTGGAGGCTAGTAGGTGAGATCACAGTGGTTAGCGCAGGAGATAGGGATAGAAATTGTCAGGGGTTAGGAAGACATCGAAAAAAAGGTAATAGCTACTGAGTTTCAGGGGAGCTGCTGGATTCTGGGACGATCGCCGTGACTACGTGGATTCTCCCATTCGCGGGTTCTCAAATCGCAGTATTTCCGAACAGTCGTCTGGGGCTTGACCAATGAAGGTTGCTAATTAGTAGCTTAATGGCTGTACCTATGTCAAGTAATTTGTCCTATGGGTATTACTTTCTGTTAAGGCAATCCCATGGGTCAGTATTTCCACGGTTTCGATGGATTTTAAGAGGAGGTTTTGGCCTCACGATAAGCAGCATAGACACCTTGGACGTTGTACCAATTTAAGAAGATACGAGCTACTTCAAGGGCTAGTTGGGATTTTCCGCGTTTAATGAGCCAATTTAATAGCGGCTTTAATCTTTTTTCGTTAAGCCAGCCACCGAGGGACAAGACTCCCCACAAAATTCGGTGCAGCACTGTCATCTGGATCATCATGCGCACTTCCCATGTCGGGTGCTTTTCGTAAAACACCACGCCCATTTTGCCTCGCTGAATTTCTTGGTCAATTAATTTCGGGATTTGCTCCAAGCTAAAGGGAGGATGCCAATGGTAACCGACGGCATCGGGACATTTGATTAAGGTCAAACCCAGTTTTTTGAGGCGTACACCCAACTCTAAATCTTCCCAACCATACAGTTGAAAACCAACATCAAATAGACCTGCTTTGAGGAGCCATTTTCGGGCGATCGCCACATTGCCTGTTGCAAAGTAGGCGGCTGAATAATCGGTAACTTTGAAGGGTTCAGAAGTTGGCTGTTCAAAATTCGCAGTATTAATCACGCGGCCATAGGTAAACAGGCGATCGCTTCTCAGCTTGCGTTTACCTTGGCGGAGACCCTCTAGGTGGGCAGCGAGGAATGTTTCTGTGACGACTAGATCGCTGTCAATGAAAATAATAATGTCGCCTTTTGCTTGTTCCACACCGAGATTACGGGCTGCGGCTGCGCCTTTGTGAGCTTGTTCAAAGAGACGAACGTGGGGATATGCTGAAGCGTCATCCTGGAGCCATGCCACGGTGCCGTCAGTGGAGCCATCGTCAACCACGACAATTTCGTAGCCACCATTTTGTAATTCTTCGGGAACTCGCTGCTGTTCTAGGGCATTAAGGCATTTTGTCAAAATTGGTTTGCGATTGTAGGTCGGAATCACAACGCTGATATAAACCAAAAGTTTTCACCCAGAAGTAAAAAGACTGCTCTATGTTACCGGATTTTAATAATTACCTAGGATCGCAGTTGAAATTGGCGATCGCCATCACTTTGTTTTTCTACAGTTTTTTGAATGTTTATCTCTATCGAACAAAAGAACTCTTTGTTGGGTAGTAGAGAACAAGGGGCGATCGCCGAACCTTTTCAGAAAGTTTGGTGGGGAAATCTGCAAGCCTGAAGCCTCTAATCTCTGGCATACTGAGTTTAGAAATTGACTGAATGGTCAAGATTGCTTCGAAAACTTCAGGTAACCGGACAAGATTTTTA
Organism: uncultured Synechococcus sp.; assembly: GCA_964638765.1. Taxonomy (GTDB): domain Bacteria; phylum Cyanobacteriota; class Cyanobacteriia; order Cyanobacteriales; family MRBY01; genus MRBY01. The sequence goes on from CAZXBK010000018.1 coordinate 4,052, forward strand.
TGAGTACCTCTTCACCAAAACTCCTCGAATCCTTTGAGCTTAAGGGTTTACAACTGCAAAACCGTGTGGCAATGGCGCCCATGACAAGGGCGAGAGCAGGCAAAGAACGCATTCCCAATGAGTTGATGGCGGAATATTATGCCCAGCGCGCTGCAACAGGTTTAATCCTTACTGAAGCGACGACGATTTCTCCCCAAGCCAATGGCTGGAATGAGTCTCCCGGTATTTACACCGACGAAATGGTAGAGGGCTGGAAGCTGACGACCAAGGCAGTTCACGACAAAGGTGGCAAAATTTTTATGCAGCTTTGGCACTGTGGTCGGGCGTCCCACAGTAGTTTCCATGATGGAAATCCGGCGATCGCCCCTTCTGCTATCAAGATTAATAGTGATGATGGCATTCACACCCCGAAAGGAAAAGAACCCTACGAAACGCCCCGCGCTATTAAAACCGAAGAAATTCCCGGCATCGTCGAAGAATATCGCCTAGCCGCAGAGCGGGCGAAAGCCGCTGGATTTGACGGGATTGAAGTTCACTCTGCAAATGGCTATCTCCTCGATACCTTTATGCAGTCCAAAACAAATCACCGCGAAGATCAGTACGGTGGCAGCATCGAAAATCGCTTTCGGATGTTGTCGGAAGTTTTAGAAGCTGTTTTAACGGTCTGGGATTCTGAGCGAGTGGGCGTGCGTTTTTCTCCCAACGGTGCTTTTAACGATATGGGTTCGCCCGATTACCGTGAGCAGTTCACCTACGCTGCCAAGGAATTAAATAAGTACAACCTAGGCTATCTCCACGTCATGGACGGCTTAGCTTTTGGTTTTCATGAGCTGGGTGAACCGATGACCCTAGCGGAATTTCGCAAAGTTTATGATGGCGTTCTCATCGGCAACTGTGGCTATGACCAGGAGAGTGCGGAGGCGGCGATCGCCGCTGGTGATGCGGACATAATTGCCATTGGTCGCCCATTTATTAGTAACCCTGATTTAATTGCCCGTTATGCCAACGATTGGGAACTCAACCCCGATGCCGATGTTTCCACTTGGTACTCTCCCGCTGGCGCTGAGGGCTACACCGATTTCCCAACCTACGACGCAGCCTAAACCCTAAGACAGAATCTACGGAAAGGATTGGCATGACCGATAATTTTTATTGGACAATGGAGCCAGTCCTTTCTTTTTTGCTGCGATGACTGCCACCCTCGAACAATTGGATTTAAACAAAAATCGCCTCCCATCAGAGGAGCTTCTGCCGCAGTTATTAGCCCTTGAAAAATCCGCCAAAAAAGAAAAGCGCGTCTACGATTTCGAGCAGCTCCTCGGCAAATGGAAGCTAACTTTTATCACTGGCACAAAAAAAGCTCAGAAAAATGCGGGCAACGTTTTAGGTAAAGGGCGCTATCTGCCAAGTTTGATTCAGGTGGCGATCGCCTACTCAGAGGCTTCTGACAATGACCCCGCAGCCGAATGGCAAAAAGGGACAGTACTTAATTCCGTTAAATTTGGACTGCTTAATCTCACTGTTTCTGGCCCGATAAAATTCCAAGCGCAAAAACGCTTAATGGGATTTGACTTTACCCACATCGTCGTCAAACTTGCGGGATTAAAAATATACGAAGGGGATCTGCGAGGCGGCGCTGACACACAAAAATTCCACGACACTTCTATCGGTAAACAGCCGTTTTTTAGTTATTTCTACATGTCTGATCAGGCGATCGCCGCGCGAGGGAAAGGAGGCGGTGTTGCTGTCTGGACAAAACTGGAGTGATTGTTATTAGCATCCAATCCGACTGAGCTAGATGTACTACTTCGCAGAGAATTAGTACCTATGTGAACTGGCCAAAGTTGTTGAACACACAAATTCAGCTTTACGGCTATTTACAGAGCTAAGAGGTGCAAGAAATGTCACTACGGAGTCATTTTGACGTAAACATTTGCCATTTTGTCAGGATTTAGCCAAAAAATCTTGTGAAAGAATATAGCTCCGCAAATACTCCCTGAAGCCTAAGGGATCTAGGAGATTGTGAGCTTCATTTGAATTATTCACCTAAAATGACAATTAGCAACTTCAGAGGGGTTACCTGCGCAACCGTGGAGTCACTTGTTCAATTCACCCAACAGCAATTAGAGCAATCAACGAAAGCGTCTGAGTCGCAATGTCATCAGGTGGCAGAGCGAATCGTGGAAGAAGTCAATCGCATCTGCCGAGAGAGCGATCGCATCCAACGTACAGGTGAAGTCGGTAAGTGGCAAAAAAACCTTGCGGAGCATCGTATCCGCCAATGTCTAAACTATTACACCCTCGGGTCGCGACGGGGCAGAGTCGAACTCCAAAGTACCCTGAGTGCCATAGTTTATCGCTACATCTCCTTGCGGCAAGGTATTTCTAGCTATCAGGCAAAAGTCAATCTCATCGAAGATTTTCTACAAGGTTTTTACGCAGAAACATTAAATGCTTTCCGGCGGGAAGCCGACGTTTTACCGACCTATAGCCCCCGCAGCCTACTCGAACTGGCTGAATACATGGCCTTTACCGAGCGCTACGCGAAACGTCGCATCACCTTCTCCCGTGGGCGATCGCAGCAATTAATTATTCTCAGAGCGCAAACCTTTTCCCAACAGCAACCCCTCGAAGCTTCCGTTGATATGACAGCGGCAGAAAGCTCTTTTAATCGCGACGATAAAGAATGGGAAGGAGTCGCGATGCAACAACTACGTACGTACATGGCGACACAAGGTGAAGATAATGAACTCACCGACCGTAATCTCCGGGAGACCGTTGCTCACGAGCTAATTCAGTATTTAGAGGAAAAGCAACAACTCGACTGCATCGACTATTTTGTCCTGCGCTTACAGGACTGTGCGACGGCTGAAATCGAGGCTGTACTTGGCTTGACGCCCCGTCAGAGGGATTATTTACAACAGCGTTTCAAGTACCATTTAATTCGCTTTGCTCTGTCTCATAATTGGGAATTGGTGCATCAGTGGCTTGGGGCTACCCTAGAACAAAATCTTGGTCTAACACCTAGTCAATGGGAAAATCTTCTCGAAGAAATCAGTGAGCCTCAACAAAAATTACTGGAGTTGAAGCGCCAGGGTCTAGAGCACAAAGAAATCGCTAAAGCCCTTTCCCTGACGCCCTCCCAGACCGATAAGCTGTGGGGGGAAATCCTCGAAATGGCTTGGGATTTTCGAAATAAAGCATTGACTTAGTTAGATTCACTGGAGTGTTTTTAAAACTTTTTTCGGAAATACGTAAGTAACTGTCCTGATATTAAATATTTCGCCGTGAATAGTGACATGGATAAACAAATAAAGTCCTCTCAAAACTCGGATAACCCTCCGGAATCGTCGGAAAATAAATCTGATTTGAGCGGCACAAAACATCAGCCTTCGTCGAACAATTATCCTGATTCGGCATCTGAACTTGAGAGGGATGCAATAGGGGCTGAATTGTTTTCATCAGAGCTTCTACCAGACAATGCTATTGACGAGGAATCATCAACAAAAATGACCAATTTCAACGCAATTGAAGCACGTTTCCAAAATTTACTAAAGGATCGTCTGCTTCAAGAAACTGAAAACAACCCCCCTCGCTTTCCTTGGGAAACTGGCTCCGAAGCTTATTTCATGGAAGAGCAACAGGCAGAGCAGGCACTACAGGATTCACTGTGGCAGCCCCAGCTAGCAGCCTTTGAAAATCCGTTTAATTTGCCCCAATCGACGTTAAAGCAACTGATTCAGTCTTGTTCTGAGGCGATGCGTTCCCTAAATCCCCAGGGCATCAAGCTTGTACAAGCGGTGGAATCTTTATTTGATGTTGATCCGATGATGTTGCACAAGATGGCAAATTGGATCATGACTACGCCACAGCTAGCTCGTTCTCCTGAGACAGCCGTCCTTGAGGGCAACTACGAAACGGCAAACGAGCAGCAGCAAATCGTAATGTCCATGCTGGCAGCACAAAAGATTATGGAGAATCTCGTGATTACTCTATCGTCTGAGTCTCCTTTTAAGTCGACAAAGTTCGAAACAACTGTTGGGGCGATCGCCGTTGAAGCTCGCTACATCAAAGAATCTGACCTCACTCTCGGTAAAACGATTCGTGTGGTGGTACGTGTGCCCCAAGGTGGTAGCGTCACTTGGGAAAGTGCCCAGGGTTCTGCGAGCGCATCACGAATGTATCCCGGTGACCTTTGTTTGACCTTAGTGGATTGTCAAGCTAACGGCATCTACCCCATTACGATCACTTTAAATCAGGCAAATCAGGAACCTATTACAGTGGCAATTTCCCTCCAGGCTGCTTAAATAAAGAACGAGTAACGAGTTATTAACAATTTTTTTCGGGTGCTTCTCGTTCTTTTTATCTTTGTATAAATTGCAAGTCGTGAGCGCAGTAAATGTTGCGATTTGCTGACTGAGACCTGACTCACGATAAAATCAATCACCAAGGTAGCTTGGTTTTTGGAGAGTAGTATTGTGAACGTTATCGTCTATCTAATTATCGGTTTTGCGGTAGGGGCAGCTGCACTATACCTGATTCAGATGAAGGATTTAGACCGATTAGACGAATCGGAGCGTGAACTGGCAAAGGCGCGTCGTGCTTTAGCTGATGCAGAGATCGACCACGAAAATCGACTCAAAGAGGCGATCGCCGAACTACAGACAGAGTATCAACGCAAGCGTGAGTTAGAAATTCAATCCCTGACCCTCGATTTCAACGAAAAAATCCAAGCTCTCAAAATACAGGTGCGGAATCTAGAGCTGCGCGAACTCGAGCGCCAAAATATCCAAACTATTAGCGTTGTTGAACCAGTACCGGAAGAAACGACTACTATCGCTGCGCCAAATACGATGGATCCGCCGATTTTAGCGACAGAAATTCGTTCGTTACAACAAGCGCCACAAATTCTCCTTTCTAGTCCAACGGGCAAAACGACGGAGCCGCCAATTCTGGCTAGAAACCCGAAGAAATCTCAACCATCTACGAGTTTTAAGGTTGTTTCGTGGCAACCGCCGATTTTAGCTGCGACTATTCGGGCACTAAAAGATGTGCCACAACTGATTTTATCGACACCTACTGGTAAATCTTGCGAGCCGCCAATCTTGGCGCAATTTACTGGGAACAATGAGGCGATCGCCTCCCAAAGTAGTTCTAATTTATTTGAACCACCCATTCTTGCGGCAACAATTCAATACGCAACATCCCAGCCAACACCAATCTTGTCGCAGCCTTCAGGGAAAGCCATTTTTCCGCCTGTTGAAGCTCGATAATTTCAGCCTAAAATCTAAGCCCAAAAATATTGCATCAATGTCGTGAGGGGTACACCCCATTTCTGAAAACCTTGCAGCCCAACCATATAGCTGCCCAAGCTTAGAACAGTGAGGATAACGAAAACCTGCCAAGCGCGACAGCCACAGAGCTGCAAATCAAGGTGGCAAAGCATTCCCGCAGAGATCAGCACAAATGCTCGAATAAAGTAGTGGAACCACGTAATAATCAGTACCGCAGCCAAAGCCCAACCAAGCACTGAAATAAAGGCGCGGGTGTCCGAGCGCAGCCAACTGCCAAAGCAAATTTTTACAAGGTGTAGCGGTGCCGTCAAAATAACCATCAAGATAAAAACCAAGCTCGCACCGAAACCAATGCTCATCTGTAGGGCGATCGCCTCATTGATATCCCAGAAGAAAAAATGCTGATTATTTAAAATCCAAGCTTGCCAATTCGGTAATGAACTACCAACTAACCAGCCAAAAATACCGTAGGTTAAACAAAATAAACTCAGAGAGACCCACGGAAAATCTCGAACTTTTGCCAACGTAAAACCAGACATATTTCTATCACTCACCACTTGTTTTTACGATAGCAGTCAATCTCAAACTTTCGGCGATCGCCTATTTTCTAAAATCACCCAAAAATCTGTGTGGGCTAGTTATTAAAAAGCGTCCCGAATTAACTCTTGTCGCGACCAATGTGCAATGCAAAATCTAGATAGATCAATTAAGGTAGTAAAAACTTGCAAAACCTGCCTAAACAATGGTCGCAACGTCACAATACACGGTTACATGGCACAGTGAAATCGCAGACATTCCCAAGGAAACATGGGATGCTCTAGCTCAACCACTGAAAACCCCTTTTCTAGAGTGGGAATGGCTCAACAACATCGAAGTTTCAGGTAGTGTCGGTAATCGCTCCGGTTGGCAGGCTTGTCATCTCTCAGTGAAGCGGGACGGTGAGTTTGTGGCAATGGCTCCCCTCTACATCAAGGGTCATAGCTACGGTGAATTTGTCTTTGACCATCAGTGGGCGGATTTGTCCCACCGTTTAGGGCACGAATATTACCCAAAGATGGTGGGGATGACTCCTTTTACCCCCGCAGTGGGCTACCGGTTTTTGATTGACCCCAGTGAAGATGAGCTAGAAATTTGTCGTCTGATGGTGGCTGCTATCAATCAGTTCTGCGATCGCCACAAGATTTCTGGGTGTAATTTTTTATTTGTTGACCTTGAATGGAAAAAAATTATGGAGCAGCTGGGCTTTAGTTCTTGGCTGCACCACGGTTATATTTGGGGCAATGATAATTTTGAAACCTTTGATGATTACCTAGGCAAATTTACCTCCAACCAACGGAAAAATATTAAGCGCGAACGCAAGGCTGTGGATAAGGCTGGTTTGCAAATGAAAATTTTGACGGGAGATGAAATTCCCGACCATTATTTCCCCCTTATTTATCGGTTTTATAGCAGTACTTGCGACAAGTTTTTTTGGGGCAGCAAATATCTAACCAAACGCTTTTTTGCCAACCTTGCAATGACCTATCGCCACCGTGTTGTTTTAGCCACCGCCTATACCGAAAAGGACGACCAACATCCTGTCGGATTATCTTTCTGCATTCGTAAAGATGAAAATATGTACGGGCGCTATTGGGGAGCTTTTGATGAGTATGATTGTCTCCATTTCGAGGCTTGCTATTACAAACCAATCCAGTGGGCGATCGCCAATGGCGTAAAAATGTACGATCCGGGTGCTGGCGGTAAACACAAACGTCGTCGTGGTTTTCCTGCGCGGGCAAACTACAGTCTCCATCAGTTTTATCAGCCACGGATGCAGCAGATTCTCAATGCATACATTGATGAAATCAATGAGATGGAGCAGGCAGAAATTGATGCTATTAACGAAGATATTCCCTTCAAAAAATCTGAGGTTCAGCTCAAAATTTCCTAAAGAGTTTGACTCTAGTCAATATCAAGGCGATCGCCGGAACGGTTAATCAAAACCAAATCCCATTGACCGTTTTCCGCCGCTTCATAGGCAATCGTTGAACCATCGGCACTAATATTTGGATTGCGAACTTCTTGGTAGGTATTGTTCGTCAAATTACGCTTTTGTTGAAACTCGCGATCAAAGAGGTAAATATCGGACTCTCCCCGGCGACTGACGGCAAACACAATGTATCGACCATCCTCGGAAACAGAGGGGTGAGAGGCAATTTCGTCGAGGGAATTTAACCCCAATACAAGGGTCGTTTGGCGGGTCTCTAGCTCAAATAAATAGATGTCTTGGGAGCCATTCCGGTCCGAAGCAAAAACAATGTAATTTCCAGAAATCTGGGGGTCAAGGTCTAGGGAGCGACTATTTAAACTCCGTCCACCGGGATCGAGGGGAAAATTTACGATACGGGGATAGCTTGCACAGCTCTGTAACGCGACGGTTGTGCCGAGGAGAATGAGTAACTTTTGCAGACGAGAAATCACCATATCTTCAGTTTACGACTTGGGGCGATCGCCGCTGATACTAGTGCGATAAATTTCAATATTGTCTCGTCAATCTACACGAACTCTTCTCATTTAGAGCAATCATTGGTCTTCTATAATGCCTGTCAGCGAGACGACAGGAAAACGCAATGTTAGCAAGGGTTTGGAGTGCAACTATTGTCGGGGTAGATGCTTTAAAAGTAGCCGTAGAAGTAGATATTTCCGGTGGATTGCCGAAGATGATTATTGTCGGGTTGCCCGATGCGGCAGTGCAAGAGTCGCGGGAACGGGTGAAAGCTGCCGTCAAAAACTCGGACTTTGGTTTTCCTGTGCGCAAAATTTTGGTGAACCTAGCCCCAGCTGATTTGCGCAAAGAAGGGCCTAGCTTTGATTTACCCATGGCGATCGGGATCCTCGCAGCGACGGAACAAGTTGAAACAGGTTTACTAGACGACTTTTTATTCCTTGGAGAATTATCCCTTGATGGCACCTTACGTCCAGTAGCAGGAGTTTTACCGATTGCAGCGGCGGCAAAACGACTAGGCATTAAGGGCATGATTGTCCCTAAGGCGAACGCGGAAGAAGCGTCCGTTGTTGAGGGTTTAACGGTCTATGGGTGCAAAGATCTTCAAGATGTCGTCGAGCTACTGGCTAATCCGAAAGAGCATAAATCCATTCAGTCAGATATGCGCCAAGCGATTCGGCGATCGCGACATTTTGTGCCGGATTTAAAAGACGTTAAAGGTCAGACTCATGCCAGACGAGCATTAGAAATTGCCGCGGCAGGAGGGCATAATCTGATTTTCGTCGGGCCACCGGGTAGCGGTAAAACCATGTTGGCGCGACGCTTACCGGGAATTTTGCCCCAGCTCAGTTTTGACGAAGCCCTAGAAGTTTCACAGATTCATTCCGTAGCAGGCTTGTTAAAAGAGCGCGGCGAATTAGTCACGGCTCGGCCGTTTCGGAGTCCGCACCATTCCGCATCGGGACCATCTTTAGTTGGTGGTGGCAGTTTCCCTCGTCCAGGAGAAATTTCATTGGCTCATCGCGGCGTTTTGTTTTTGGATGAGCTCACAGAGTTTAAACGCAATGTCCTCGAATTTTTGCGGCAACCTTTAGAAGACGGCTTTGTCACGATTTCTCGTACGCGTCAGTCGGTCGAATTTCCGGCGCAGTTTACCCTTGTCGCCAGTACGAATCCATGCCCATGTGGTTACTTTGGTGATCCGATTCAAGCTTGTAGTTGCAGCCCGCGATCTCGCGAACAGTACTGGGCGAAATTGTCGGGGCCGCTAATGGACCGTATCGATTTGCAGGTGGCGGTAAATCGTCTCAAGCCAGAAGAAATGATGCGACAGGACACAGGAGAAGGTTCAGACCCAATTCGAGAGCGGGTGAATCAAGCGCGGGAAATTGCGACGGCTCGATTTGAAGCAAATCCGAAAGTTCACTGCAATTCTGAGATGAAGTCAGCAGATCTACGAGCGCATTGTGTCTTAGATGAGGCCAGTCGCAAACTATTGGAAAGCGCAATCCGCAAACTGGGTTTGTCCGCGCGAGCAATGGATCGCATTCTCAAGGTCTCTCGTACGATTGCGGATCTCGCCGGTTCCTCAGATATTCAAACTGCCTATATCGCCGAAGCCATTCAATATCGAACCATTGATCGAATGAAGTGATTTTGAGGATCAAAGCACCATAATGTAAAGAATTGTATTTGAATCCGGATTCTATCGTCATAGTAAGAAGCTACCTAAGTATAGCCTCTATATAAATATTTAATAACAGAAATATAGAGAGTATTAATACTAGGACGAGGACAAGATGTATGTCTTTAGCAAACTTCGACTTTGAAGACTTTTTTATTGGTTACAGCATGTCAGCTTTTCTTGATGCAATTAAAGCCAGTATTGAAATTTGTACAATTGCCGAAGGAGTAAAACTCCTTCAGCAAAGCCCTTTTTATTCTGGTAAATCTCTTATTGAAGATGCAGACGTATGCTTTAAGGCTGGTGATGATAAAGGAGGGAAAAAATCTCTTGAAAAAGCTATTGAAAAATTTCGAGATGCCGCTTCGCAAAATGAAGGAACGATTAAGGTTGTATCGTATTTTTATGCGGCTAGATGTTGTGAACGAATTGGGAAACCTTGGCTACGAGATAAGAACTACAAACGCACTTTCAAAGCATTGTTAGAACTTGAAGAGAGCGTAAAAATAACTGTAACTGCTAAAGGATTGATTGCTGGTGGTATTGGTGGTGTTGGTGTAGGAGCGATATATGGTGCGGCAATTGCATTTCCACTTCTGATTATTCCTGCAGCTATGTATGGAGTAGTTGGCGCAGCAATTGGAGCAGGAAACTATGATCCTAATTTTGTCATTGAGCCACTCCAATGTAAAGTTTCTGAACTTAAGGCTAAAATCAAATAATTAGGTCAGAAATTAACTCAGGTCATCACTCTATCAAGAGATGTATTAAAAAGTTCAGAATAATACTTTTTCAAAAGTCTAGTGCATGAAGAAATAGATGTTTAAGTTTATGAAATAAACTGATTCAGACAAGTATCTATCCAAAAACAAGAGCTTTTTAAAGCATATTTTAAAATTACTTTTTTGGCTTAAAGTGATAGATGAAATAATCAGATAGTATTGTACTTCACAATACAATATCCTTTTCTTAACTGAAATGACTGTATATACCAGTAATCCTTTAGCTGGGGCTTTCGTTGTGATACCGTTGGGCGTGAAATTTATCATACGAGTTTGTACTGAGAGGTTTGAGATTGATCGCCTTTTTATAGATTTTGTAGGTCAATTCCCAACTCACGTAATTTTCCAGCAAAACTTTCTGCTCGTTGACGCTCTTGAGCTAATTCAGATGCAGTTTGTAGTTGAGATTCTTCGGCTCGTTGTCTAGCAGCTTCTGATTCTTGTAATTTGACTGCTGATTCTTTTCTCAAGTTGTCTAGTTCTTGAAAGGTTAAAAAAGGTCACTCATCAGGATTGAAAATTTTCAAAGTATTGTCTATTAATTCAAATCGAATACCGAGACGTGGACTGTTCCATTCTGCAAAATTGACGATGGGTTCAAACTCGCCATCCTTCAAAACCAAACCAATCCAATCATTAATATTAGCCAGTATCCATTACCAATATCGAAGTTTAGGGATTTTTGCTTGAGGGCGATCGCCAAGTAGAGAAGTAGACTGTAGTCAACAATGCTTCAGTGGATATTGTTCAAACGTGAAATCTGTCGCTGAATAATAGAAAATGTACTTTGTGGAATACGCAATCTAACAAATGCCCAATCTGTAAACTGAGCGCATACAATGTGAGGAAGTAGACAAGAATGAGATGAATTAAGTAATTAAGCACTTAAGCTCGCTAATCTTCCATTCTTTTTAACTGAATTCCATAAGGCGATCGCCAAACTATATGACAGAAAATCCCAACCTAGACCCCAATCAACAGCCGCTACAGGGCGACGCTAAAGAAGAACAGCCCCAAGAAAATCCTTGGGTCGAGACCTTTAAAACCCTTGTGACAGCCGGTATTCTAGCCATTGGGATTCGCACATTTGTCGCCGAAGCCCGCTATATTCCGTCCGAATCGATGTTGCCCACTTTAGAAGTGCAAGATCGTCTGATTATCGAGAAAATCAGTTACCGCTTTAAGGACCCAAAGCGTGGCGACGTCGTTGTTTTTCAGCCAACCGAAATCCTTGAGCAGCAAAATTACAAAGATGCCTTTATTAAGCGTGTCATTGGGATTCCCGGCGATACCGTTGAGGTGAGTGGCGGTCGAGTCTACGTGAATGGCAAAGAATTAGAAGAAGGTTATATCTACGAAACACCCGATTACGATTACGGTCCCGTTTCCATCCCTGATGACCATTACCTCGTGCTCGGCGACAACCGCAATAATAGCTACGACTCCCACTATTGGGGATTTGTCCCTCGCGAAAAGCTAGTCGGCAAGGCATTTGTACGCTTTTGGCCCTTTAATCGTGTCGGAACTCTCAGTGAAGAGCCACAATTTGCTGACGAAACCCCTGTTACTCCCTAGCATTGAACCCCGTTGCTCGGTAGGATATAGGGCGACTCTATTCCCGTAACCCCATGAGTGATTCTTCTCTGCTGCTCCAAGCGTCCGGACTTCATAAAAGTTTCGGAGGTATTCGCGCGGTTCAAAATGCATCTATTGACGTACCGCAGGGAAATATCACTGGCTTGATTGGCCCCAATGGTGCGGGAAAAACAACATTGTTTAACCTGCTCTCAAATTTCATTCAGCCAGACCAAGGCAAAGTGATTTTTAACGGTCAGGAAATCCAGCATTTACCGTCTCACGAAATTGCCCTCAAAGGATTTGTCCGTACCTTCCAAGTTGCGCGGGTGTTATCGCGACTGTCCGTGTTGGAAAATATGCTCCTCGCCGCACAACAACAAACTGGCGAAAATCTGTTTAAGGTGTGGTTTCAGCAGGGAAATATCCGTCAGCAGGAACGGGCAAATCGTGACAAGGCAATGACAATTCTAGAGTCCGTTGGTTTGGCTGAAAAAGCTCAGGATTATGCTGGGGCATTGTCTGGTGGTCAGCGAAAATTGCTAGAAATTGCGCGGGCAATGATGAGTGACCCGAAACTAATTTTGCTGGACGAACCGGCGGCTGGCGTAAACCCGACTTTAATTAATCAGATTTGCGAACACATTGTGCGCTGGAATAATGAAGGAATTTCCTTTTTGGTAATTGAGCACAATATGGATGTGATTATGACCTTGTGTCACCACGTTTGGGTGTTAGCGGAAGGCACAAATTTGGCGGATGGTACACCCAATGAAATCCAAAATAATGACCAAGTTCTCGAAGCGTATTTAGGATCGTAGTTTTAGTGAAATTTCTTTTAACGAATGATGATGGCATCGATGCGCCGGGCATTGCTGCTCTAGAGCGGGCGATCGCCGGAGAAAAGATTATTGTTGCGCCGAAGTACCAAATGTCGGAATGTGGTCATCGCTTTACAGTGCGATCGCCGATTGAGGTAGAGCAACGTTCAGACACAGCCTATGCCGTAGATGGTACGCCCGCAGATTGTACGCGGTTGGGTTTGGCAGAGTTTGCGAAGGATGTGGACTGGGTATTGTCGGGGGTAAATGCTGGGGGCAATCTTGGCGTTGATATCTACACGTCTGGCACGGTAGCGGCGGTAAGGGAAGCAACTATTCTCGGAAAACAGGCGATCGCCTTTTCCCACTTTATTAAGCGACCTTTGGAAATTGATTGGGATTTAGTTACTCATTGGACAGCCAAAGTTTTCAAAGAATTATCCCAAAAAGAGTTAAAGAAAAATCATTTTTGGAATGTCAATTTGCCCCATCTTATTGCTGGAAAAAATCCAGCGTTGATTTTCTGTGAACGTAGTATTGATCCGATGCAAGTCACTTACGAAAAAGTAGACTCTAGCTATCAATATTCTGGTAGTTATTTTGGGCGATCGCGTCAACCCAATACAGATGTAGATATTTGTTTTTCTGGTGATATTGCCATCACCCAAATTGCACTTTAAAGCTACTCTAGCCGCCGAACAGAAATGCAAGTAATATCCGTAAAATCCAGAGGAAAAAGATAGAGCTAATTGCAATTACAAGGATGACCAAACCAAAAATCAAAATAATTGGTTTCCAGTCAATATCTTCCGATTCTTTCTCCGCAATCTGTGAACTATTCTCGATATTGCCTTCTTTAAGTTGTGGCAAATCCTTTTCTAACAGTTCCAAATTCTGTTGGTTTGCTTTCCACGCTACGTCAAAAAGATCCCCGGCAACCGGAACGGAACCGACTAAACTATCGACTAGAATATTGGCTGCCATCTTGACGAGAGTTTCTTGCTTTGCACCCAAACTCGCCGCCTCAAAGACGATATAGCCCGACACAAACAGTGTGAGGTAATCGCCAACTGCCGGAAATAAACCAATAATAGGATCGAGGCCGATTTTGTATTTTGTGCCGGGAATCGGAATCGCGTTGTCGAGAACCTTACTAATCGTTTTCAGCTTTTTTAATTTCTTCAGCTTAGCCGCACTCATCGCACCTATTCCTTAGTTAACTACAAATAACTTGCTAAATCTTGCCCTAAAAATTGGAGTATATTTTTAAAATCTTTGATAATTAAAGCTCGATTCTCTTCAGTTAAACATGGCACATGAACAAAAAGACCTTGTTTGTCGCTATCTTTCTGATGAAGATATTGCAAAACGTGAAAATACAGTCCTTCACAGACAAACTTTCCTGCATCGTGACTAATTTTTGTCTGTTCTAAATTTTGACAAAGCTTTTCCAAGTTGAGTTTGGTTTGAAAATGCTTTTCTTTGTAAAAGGCTTGGGTTTCTAAGGTTAAGTGTTGATAGGATTCAGCCATGCCACAACACAAAATAATATCGGGTTGATGTTGGGCGATCGCCGCAATTACTTTTTCGCTAGCTAACTTTGTATCAACAACAAGCTTACGCAAAAAAATAAGCTCTACATTAGGAACGCTTAAGCCCTCAACTAGCGCTAATAAATCATCGGAAGAATTACTTTGATGATGGGCTAGCCAAGGGCGAAAAGCAGTAAGTAGGAGCTTACGTTGGGACATTATTCAGTTGCTTGGAGTTGCTTAAGACCATATTCAGCGGCTTCTCGAATTTGCGGGTGATCGTCCTTCGCGAGGAATTTTAAGGCAGATAAACTCTTCTCGCCGGGTAAACGTCCTAGAGCTTCCGCTAATCGCTGTTTAACTAGCCAATTATCCGAGTCAGCAAAATTGAGCAATTGGTCTACTGTATCGACTGCACCAATTTCGCCAAGGGCGGCGATCGCCGCTTGCTGAATCACAACTTCTTTACTTTCAAGAGCTTGTAAGAGGGCATCCTTTGCTTCTGGCTTGCCCAGATTTCCCAAGGAAACTGCTGCACTAAATTGCACCAACCACGACGTATCTTCGTAAAAAGCCCGCAGTAACGGTTGTAAAGCCCGTTCATCTTCTAAATAGCCTAGTGCCCCCGCAGCATCGGCGCGAATACCATAGTCTTTGTCAGTTTCGAGCAAATTAATTAATAAATCGAATGACTCATCCGTCTGCTTAATACCGAGAGCAAACACCGCCATCGAGCGAATTTGTAGCACTTCATCATCAAGGACTTTCTTGATCAAAGGCATTGCCACCTCTGCTTCGACATTGCGGAGATTTGCCAAAGCAATCATGCGATCGCGGGAATTAGCGCTATCAAGTTGCTGGGAAATTTCGGCTAAACTGAGTTGGGGCATTGCAAAAACCTATATGGATGCTTAACGAAATTGTAATAAAAGCAATGAGACGTTTTCAATGGAGCATGGTGAGGTGAACCCTACTAATCCAGTCGTGTTAGTACATGGTTTTTTAGACCGTCAGTACATTTTTAAATCGATGGCGCGTTATCTCATAGCGAAAGGCTGGTCTGTCCACGCTGTTGATCTGGTTCCCAATGACGGGCGGAAGTCCCTACCGGATCTCGCTCACCAACTACAAACTTTCATTGAAGCCAATCTAAGTGACTCACCAAATTTCGATTTAATCGGTTTTAGTATGGGCGGTTTGGTAACCCGCTACTATCTCCAGCGTATGGGGGGGAATGAGCGAGTCGAGCGTTATATCAGTATCTCTGCGCCGAATAATGGCACATTAACGGCCTACAGCCTACCCTTCCCTGGCATTAAGCAGATGCGTCCAGAGAGCGATTTTCTAACAGATTTAAATTATGATGTGGAATCCTGTCTCGAAAAGATTCGGGTGACTTGGATGTGGACACCCTTTGATCTAATGATTTTGCCAGCGGATAGTACGCGCCTCCCCATTGGCCGTGAGGTGAAGCTACCTATTGCTTTTCACCCTTGGATGCTCAGCGATCGCCGAGCCCTTGCCGAAGTCGAAAAAGCTTTATTAGAACAGTAAAGTATCATGATCCCATGAAACAAAGACTCGGCTTTCTCGGCAGTATTACGATTCACAAATCTGGCTCAGATCGATTGCGTATTACCTATCGGCCAATTTTACTGTGGCTATGTTCTAGTTTTCTGATTTTTATCTTGGGACTAGCTTGCATGATCGCCATTATTGAAGTACCCGACTTTCGGCTCTTTGCCAGCGTGTCGTGCATGAGTTTTACGTTCTTTGGGATTGATCTAATGCGCCATTTAGGGTCAGTGATCGAGCTAGATTTTGATAAAACTACGAACTCTCTAGGTTACAGAAAAACGCTATTGACTTCTCACTTTTTCCAAAGAATGCACCTTATGGAAATTGTTAGGGCTGAGGCGATCGCCCCTCAGGATCTCAACCCAAAACTTTGTTTACTTTTTAATACCGTTAAACCTATTTATATCAACTTATTTCTTGGGCGATCGCCCTACAGACTGGTAAATGAAATTAACCAGTTTTTACAACAAACAGGTGAAATGCTTTAAATGATTTGGCATCTGGGTGCTTACATTTGACTCATCGTTTGCTTGAGAAGAGCCTCCCAATTGCTCAGCAACGCTGCTGTTGTTGCGTCGGAGGGAACATCAGTCTCTAAGGATAATTGGGCGATCGCATCGACAGTATCGAGCCAGCTCCTTTGTTCAGAAAAATCATCTTTATCTAGAGCCGTAGTAATGCTTGCATCACGAGCGACGGAAAGTAGTAGGGTGTCAGTCAAATTTAGTTGATTGTTTTGAACCTTGTCTGCAAGAAGCCCTTCCGAAGCGGCACATGCCACTGAAATTTCGGCGGTATAGCTATTTTGATCAGATAGTCCGGGATCATGTTTTGGCATCGTCAGACTAATCAAACGACCTTCTGATAATTTGTCTTGAACAGTAGCCCGTGGAAAGCTCGAGAAATCCTCTAGCTGATGAACAAAATCAATGAAGATACTATCGTTTTCTTCTATTTCAACCGGAGCTGACAGTGATGGAGAGGGTATGGGATTTGTTGACTCATCAGCATCAGAATGCATTACCAAATCCGCTTGGACAAAAACCTCTTCTCCAGTTTCCCGTGGGACGACATATAACCAAAATGTTGGGTGAGATGATGCCGTTGAGCTAAAACCCCGTTCAGGAAATATTGCTGCGTAGGAACAGCTATCAGTTTTTTTGAAATTTTGATTGCCACGGGTTGCGCCACCTGCCCCACCTTGTAAGCTGTCGTTGTTTTCGTCGGGAGGGGCATCAAAATTTGATTCAGTGAATATTCCCAAACCTTGGAAATTTGATTGAGCTTGTGCCGTATCAGCAAAGGTGGCGATCGCCCCGAAGGTTAGTAGACCAGCAGCAAAAAATTTGAACTGAGAAGAGAGCATATATTTTCAGGTGGCTAAGGAAATCGTCATTTTAAGATTCGATTTGTCGCGTAGAAAAAGTCAAACTCAGTTACTGTACGACAAACAGAATTGGCATATATTGCCCTTATTCGTCATTGATCTGATGATTTCCGAGAAGCTTTAGAGAATTTATGCTCTTCAGTGACTTTCGCCGCGCAATACTTTAAGGCTCCCTTGTTGTCACAGGCGTTAATTCCACTAATTCTTTTGAGACAATCAAAAAAATTTGGTCACACTATGTTTTCTATCAAATAATGTGCGATGAAATTAGTGCTTTGACGATTTCAGGCGACGAGGAACAAGTTTGCGCCAAGCTTCTCCCAACCACAATACCGATGATGTTCCGGCAATAATCCATAGCCAATGTTGCCAAGCGAGAGGCACTGTCCGAAAGGCGCTACTACCCCACTGCACCATAACAACTTGACCGATAAAAATAATGGCAACGATCGCCCCAAAAGCTGGATTTTTCAGGAGTCCGGTAAAGGCGGAAATGGACAGACCAAAGCAGCGGGCATTAAATAAATTCCATAATTGTAAAAAGACAAAAATGGCGAAGAAAACCGACAATTCGTAGATATTAATGCTGCCGTCGCGCATGTCGTACTTCAGTAAACCAATCATTAAAACGAGGAATGTCAGCCCCAAGGTTGTGATTTGAGTTGCCATGGCCGAGTTGATAATGAAAGCATCGGCACGGCGGGGCGATCGCCTGAGAACTTCTGGATTGGGGGGTTCGGTGGCAAGGGCAAGGGCGGCAAAGGTATCCATAATCAAGTTCACCCACAGCATCTGTGTCACTGTTAGGGGCAACTCAATACCGATAAATGGCCCCAATAACGCTGTACCGAGGGCAACAACATTAATCGTCAGTTGGAACAGTAAAAATTTCTGAATGTTTTCGTAGAGGGAGCGCCCCCACAACACCGCATTTACGATGCTGCTAAAGGAGTCGTCGAGCAAAATAATGTCGCTGGCTTCTTTGGCGATCGCCGTACCGCTGCCCATTGCCAAACCCACTTCTGCCTGTTTCAGCGCTGCCGCATCATTGGTGCCATCACCCGTTACACCGACTATTGCTCCGGTTTGCTGCAACAGTTTAACGAGTCGCAATTTATCGAGGGGACAGGCACGGGAGAGAATGCGCAATGATTGCACTGCTTCAAAGGCGGCTTTATCGTCGAGGGCGGCAAACTGAGGCCCCGTTAAATGTTGAGGATGGCGAGGATCATTTTCTTCGGTGAGTAACCCAATTTGACGACCGATTTCTTTGGCAGTTTGGGGACTATCACCCGTCACAATTTTGACTTGAATGCCTGCCTTCATACAGGCGGCGATCGCCTGGGGGACATCATCGCGGAGGGGGTCAACGATGGCAAAAAAGCCCAACCAAACTAAATGCTGCTCTAGCTCTGTAATTTTGAAATCACTTAAGTCGTCGAGGGGACGGTAGGCAAAGCCGAGGGTACGCATCCCGCGTTGCTGAAAATCTTGGAGCTTGCGAATAATATTTGCCCGTTCGGTGAGCGGTTTAATGCCGTCGGGTGTGAGTTGATAGTCGCACCGCTGTAACACGATTTCCGGCGCACCTTTGAGATACAGGGTTTCTTCGCCCAGAACCGGCGATCGCCCCAAACTGGTCATATATTTTTTTTCAGCGGAAAATGCCCCTTGGGAGGTTAGATCAAATTCGTAGCGATAATTTAAATAGTCCAGACTATTTTCGTCTAACCACAGCAAGAGTGAACCTTCTGTCGCGTTACCAATGACCTCTGCTAAACCCTCGGACGAATATTCCAAATCGGCAGTACTATTGGCGGCGATCGCCTCAGCAAGAATTTCCATTACTTGGTCGTACTGCTGGGCACTATCGGTCATTAATCCCGGTACAACAACCTCCTGCACGCGCATTTGATTGCAGGTTAAAGTTCCTGTTTTATCGGAGCAAATAACGGTAGTTGAACCAATCGTTTCACAGGCATGCATCCGCCGCACCAGATTATTTTCCGCTGTCATCCGGCGCATACTGTAGGCGAGGGACAGGGTTACACTCATCGCCAAACCCTCCGGCACCGCTACCACGATAATCGTCACCGCCACCATAAAATAGTTCAGTAGGGCAAGACCGACATTGGATGGTAGCCACTCTCCAAAGGTTGCCGGAACCCAACCGAGTAGATCCCCAGATTTGATCGCAATTGCGAAAAAAGCAGCGCCGCCTGCGAGCATTAATAACCAGTTTTCCGTCAGTTCTGGTGGCTCTATATCAAGGGATGCTGGTAAAACACTGGCTTTTTTTAATAACCGCCTGCCGTCGTCCATCACGGGTAGCCAAACAGGAATGAGAGTAATCATTACCGTTGCTAAAATCACGCCGACAATGTAGCCCTGCTGGGAAGTCAGGATTAATTCTTGAGTTACAAGACCCCGAATGAGTAATGCAATAAATGTCAGAACCGCGACCAGCAAACCCACTACTCCGATCGCCTGACTGAGTTCTTCGAGCTGACGATTGAGGGGCGTATTTTTATCGTCTTCAACGGTGGCTACGGCCTGGGCTAACTGGCCAATTTCTGTGCGATCGCCGACGGCGAGTACCCGACAAAAGCCGTGACCTTGGGTGACAATCGTACTGCGATAAACGCGATTAAAAGGATAGGTGCTGTCTTCGTCAGATTGATAGGGATCTTTGCTGTGGGACTTATAGTAAGGTTCTGATTCCCCTGTTAATTTCGCCTGATCAACGTAGAGGGAAACACTATCGATCACCTCTGCATCAGCAGGAATTTCGTGACCTTGTTCAACATAGATAATGTCGCCAACCACTAGTTCTTGGCGCGGTAAATTTACATATTGACCATTACGGATGACCTTAATATTGACCTGGTCGTAGACATGATTTAATAATGCAAATTCTTGGTTGGCTTTAAATTCATTAAAAAAAGCAACGGTTGTTGCCAGCAAAATGGCAATGATAATGCCCAAACCTTCGGCGAATTCCCCTTGTAATAAACCCACTGTTAGGGCAACCACTGCCGCAATCATCAAAATGCGGATAACAGGGTCTTCAAATTTCTCTAAAAATAGTTGCCACCAAGGATCGCGTTGGGGTGGGGTGAGGACATTTTCGCCATTGCTGGCGCGGCTAGCAAGTACTTCTTCAGTTGTCAGTCCCCCGTAGGGAAGATGGCGATCGCTAGTGGATGCAATAGTCATAGTTTTTTTATGCTGGCCTGTTGTGATCGTCGCTGGGGTCTTTCCATGGTAGGTTTAACCACTTTTTAAACGCGGTAAAACGTTAAGAAAATTTAGCCTTCTCTTTGATGAGCGGGACATCTCAATATATTTCTGAACTTACTGGCTAAGATGTGAAGAGAATGTGATGTAGTGCTCCCCAGCGGATAGATTTGAGATGACGGTTACCAAAACAAATATCGCAACAATTTTGGCGCGGCTAGAAAAGATTGAAGCTCGCCAAAATCTTCTGAAAGATAACCTCCTCTCCCTCAAAAAACAGGTTAATACCCTGGCTGATTCGTTTAAAAATCGACCTGAATTAGCGGAAATTCAATCTATTCAAAGTACCCTTAATGAGCTAGCCCAGTTTAGTTCTGACATCAATAGCTCTGTATCGCAAAAGAGTAATCTGCCCCTGCAAAAGTCTCGTCAGTCAACCATTCCAACAAACGGCATTGATCCTGATGTTTTGGTCATGCCCCTCCTAGATAGTGAGTCTGAGCTGGAGGAGGTGTTTGATAATGACCTCGGCGCGGATCTCTCGACTCTCCTCGATACGATGGACATCGCTAATGGTGCTGACGGTTTAGATGCCTTAGATGATTTGGATTTGGACTTAGATGAAACGCTAGATGAGAATTTAGACGATCGCCTTTTTGATGAAAAGTTAGATATTGACAATCTTGATTTAGAAAATATTAGCCTCGATGAGCTGGAGCAACTCGATCTTTACGGACTCGGTAATCTTGATGATGATCTCGGCGATCGTTCTGGACTGGCGGAGACGTTACCCCAAGATTTTGATACGACAGGTTTGGAGGAGCTAGAGGACTTCGGGAGTGCGTCTAGTTTGGGGAACGGCAAACTCGGCAAACTAAATAACACTGTAGTTGAGCTTTCGGCGACAAATCTGTCCGAGACAGCTCAGACTGATGCCGATCCGGAGCTAGAGACAGGAGCTTTGGAACTCGACCCGGTGGCCATGAATACTCTTGATTTAGCGGATTTGTCGGATATAGATCTAGAGAAGCTTGCCACCTCAGAGCTAAGTGATCTAGCACTTGATGGCGGTTTGGGGGAGCTAGATCTCCCTGATGAGTCATTAATGGGAGAAGCTGCGGCCCTTGGACTAGACACAAAGGAAAACATTGACGGCTCTGAACCAGATGACAGCACCGATAGTTTGGCTGAGCTGAAGGATACGGACCTCGATGATTTGGCGATCGCCACAGGTGTTGGTGAGCTGGATCTAAATATCGATAATTTAGAGCTGGAAATTGCAGCGGAGATGGACGACTATGACAATCTCATCAGTCCAGATTACGGTGAGTCACTGGCAACAGAAAACGAATCTTTGATCCCTGATATTGCCGCAACTCTCATTGATCCCCCCTCGATGAATCCGCCCATTGCAAGTTCATCGGAATCAGACTCTGAGACCAATCAAACTGACCTTGCAGAGACAGTATCAGCAGCAGATTTAACATCCGAAGAATTGAGTGAATCGGAGCCTGAGGAGCAACAACCAACGGATGCGATTGAACAAGCAGCCACCGTTAATCAGGACAAGGTGGAAGCAATTTCCGGTTTAGAAACGGAAATAGAGACCAGTCCAGAAGTCCAAGAAGAAGAACCTGCCGTCGTACCAGAACCGTCGGCGATCGCCCCCACCGCGATACCCGAAGAATTAATTGAAACACCACCTAAAATCCCTAATGTAGCCGAGCCTATAGCAAATCGTTCACCTGTGATCGATACAGAAAGCCCCGAAGAATTAGCCGCAGCGCCAGAGCCTCCTGCTCCAGAACCCCTAACTGATGCCGCAGCCCCCCAGGCAGAACTGTCCGCCGATGAAATTATGACCCGCATCGACAACCGCCAACATTATTTCATTGGGTTTCAATTGATACGTCTCCAGCTTGCCCAGCAAAATCTGCGGGATTGCGTCTTTGACACCAGCAATCTCCAAAATAGTCAGCTGCAAAATTCTGATTTGCGGGACTGTAGCTTTAAAGGGTGTGACCTGACTGCCGCTAACCTCGAATATACCTCCCTCGAACGGGCAACCTTTGAGCAAGCCAATCTAACCGGAGCGAAGTTGCAAGGCATTCTCTTTAACAGCCGTACCAGCTTTTTGGGAGCGAACTTAGAGGAAGCTGATTTTAGCTATCTCGACCTAACTCGTCCCCCAGAATTTAAAGAAGCAAAGTTACGACAAACCAAATTTGTTGGGGTTAATTTGCGGGGCGTCAACTGCAAAGGTTGGAATTTCACAAAAGCAAATTTACAACGGGCTAATTTAATTGATACGAATCTTCGTGAGGCAGATTTAACTGATGCTGATTTAACGGGAGCCATCTACAGCACTAAGACAATTTTCCCCGACAATTTCCAACCACAGGGAGCCTTCTTAGTGGCGGCGGGAGAAGACCTTAGCGAGCAGAATTTACAAAACCACGATTTATCGCAACTGGATTTAACCAAAATCAATTTTAGTGGCGCTAATTTAGAACATACTAATCTCGATAAATGTGATCTCACTGATGCAAATCTGAGCGGAGCAAATTTACGGCGATCGCAACTTCGAGCAACCTGTTTAGAAGCAAATTTTGAAAATGCGAATCTTACCCAAGCAGACCTCAGCGAAGCGAATGTCACTGGGAGTAATTTTTCTAATGCGAATTGTCATGCAGCGACTTTGAAAAACGCGAATTTCACCATGACAGATTTGAGGGGGACTCAGCTGCAAAACGCGAATACTTATCGTATGAACTGTAATGGCGCAAATCTTGAAAATATGGATCTAACAGGGATTAATTTTGAGGGCGATTTAAGTGGCGCTAACCTAACCAAGGCAAGACTTTGTGAGCTAAATCTTAATTACTTAGATTTAAGCTGGGCGAACTTAACTGATGCCGATGTTACCGGTGCAAGTTTTAAGGAAACCAATTTGGACAATGCTAATTTACGTGGCGCGAAGGGTTTTGATTTAGATAGTTATAACTACAAAATTTATCTGAATAATACGATTTTGCCTGATGGCAATACCCTAGACTAATCGTGATTAATTCCGAGGGTTTTAAGGGCTTGTACTCATCAGTTTTTACTCCTCTACCTTCTCGTGATTTCCTGATTGGCGATCGCCATTTTGAAACAAGATGATTTGAGGTTTTCCACAGCCTATAAGACTATTTTTTGTTTTTCTACTAAAAAGTTGAATAAAGTTGGTATTTAGGCTTACATTTAGGCAAAATAATCACTTTTTCTTAAGTATTGCTTAATATTTTTGAAAGCCTGTGGAAAACTTTGATAACTTTGTGGAAAAGATTTTTTTGTTGTGGAAAAGAACCCCTACAAGACTATTGGAAAATTCTCGTAGGGGCGATCGCCGAAGCCTCTTCAAAGATGTAATTACGGGGAGTTAAACCCGTACAAAATCATAAACAGCCTCGTATTCTTCAGCTGGGCCATTCCAGGAATAATCACACTGCATACCCTGAACCTGTAGCTTCTTAAACTCCTCAGGATAAACATAATAAAGACCTAAAGCACGATCCATCGAAGACTCTAGAGCATTCGTGTCAGTCTGGTAGAAGACATAACCATTACGCTCTTCCGGTGGACGATGCTGGTCGTAGTCACGATCAAATACGGTACTGACTAAGCCACCAACGCCGCGCACAATCGGCACAGTACCGTAACGCAAACTGATGAGCTGAGTAAGACCACATGGCTCATAGTTACTCGGTACAACCATCATGTCCGCACCAGCATAAATTAAGGTTGCAAGTTCCGGATCAAAGCCCAACTCAATGTGGCAATTGGGGTTGTTGTTTTGGTGGAATTTCTCGTGCCAGAACCAAGAATTAATGGTGTTTTCAGTCGCTGAGCCTAAAAGTACAAACTGCGCACCGCGGCTGAGGGCGTAATACATTGCGTGGTGAACAAGGTGAACACCTTTTTGATCATCGAGACGACCAATAAACGCCACAATTGGCTTGTTGGGATCGGAGCTATCTAGAAGAAGTCGTTCCCGCAGAGCTTTTTTATTCTTTGACTTATCTTCCACCGTCTCCCAGTTGTATTGGAAAGGAATACTGTGGTCGACTTCCGGGTTCCAAATGCTGTAATCAATACCATTCAAAATACCCTGAAATTTATCTTGGTGCATATGCAGGGTATGTCCCAGACCGCAACTGATATCGGTATGGTGGGCTTCCCAAGCATGGTGGGGAGACACCGTAGTCACGGCATTGGCATAAACAATGCCACCCTTCATAAAGTTCAACCCAAAGGGATTAAAGTTATCGCGTAGGCGATCGTAGTGGAAGTAGTAACCTTCATTATTTAAGCCAGTGGCGTGGAGCACATCGGAGCCTGCAATACCTTGGTGCTTAAAGTTATGAATGGTGTAACAAACGCGCTGATCCCAGAGACCGTGCCATTTATACATTTCAAAGAGCATGACGGGCACTAAACCTGTTTGCCAGTCGTGACAGTGAATGACATCGGGACGCTTATTGGATTTCTGTAGAAATTCGAGGGCTGCTTTACTAAAGAAAGCGAATCGTAAATGGTCATCTAAGCCACCGTAAAAGTGACCACGATTAAAGAAGTTATCGCCAGAATGGGGCTCAATAAAGAAACATTGCTGCCCATGTACCCAGCCGTAGAACACCGTACAGTGAATAGCACCGCCATACCAAGGTACCCAAAGGTCTTGATAGGCAACGTGGAGTCCCCAAATGTGGTCATAGCGCATACAGTCATATTTGGGCAGGATGATCTCGACTGTATGACCTCGCAGGGTAAGTTTGCGACTGAGTCCGTAAACAACGTCTGCGAGTCCACCGACTTTGGCGACAGGCGCGCATTCCGAAGCAATCTGGACTATATACATATGGGCTCCTTTCCAATATTTTTTTTGCGGGAGTTTTTATAATTCGTTCAAAGATAAAGGATCTATCCGCCAGCAGCAACTACAAAATGGGGTATGTGTGATTAGGATTTTTGAGGGTATTAATACTTATTGTTTTATGAATAAAATCTTTGGGGAAGTTCTCGCGACGTAATTTGGGATCGGGTTTTTCCTAGAAATTAGGGTTTTAAATTCAAGAAAATTTAGCGATCGCCTGTTTGCTAGACGTTTTCAAAAAATATGAATAGATCAACTTCTTGGCACGGAAAAGTAAATTTAAGCTACGGTTCACGGGATCAGCAAACGGTTATGCGCCACTGTCGAACGGCAGCACCTTTTCGAGTACAGCGTCCGTTTTATCCGGATGGGGATCATGTTTGCCATACAGTTTTACTCCATACTGCGGGAGGAGTCGTCGGCGGCGATCGCCTATCTATCGACTTAGAGCTGGCAGAGAATAGTCATGTTTTCCTGACAACGGCTGCGGCTAATAAGATTTATCGCAGTGATGGTGAAGTTGCGACTCAAGCGGCTGTCATTAATCAAGCTGCTGGGACAATTTTGGAATACTTCCCCCAAGAACTCATTGTTTTTGATGGCGCAGATTACCATCAGTCTCTACGGGTGAATTTGTCAGCAGGATCCGTTTGGTGCGGTAGTGACATTATTCGCTTTGGACGTACGGCGCGGGGTGAAAAATATCATTCTGGTCAATGGCGTAATGCTACAGAAATTTGGCAAGAGGGCGAACTACTCTGGGGCGATCGCCAACAGCTCCAAGGAAACCCAGAATTATTTAGTGCTTGGAATGGTCTCAATGACCAACCGATTGTTGGGACATTAGCGTTAGTCGGATTAGAAATTACCGAAGAAAAGCTTGCCTATTTTCGCGACGTAACACCACCCCTCAAACAGGGACTAGGCGGCATAACAAAATTGCAGAAAGGGTTGCTCTGCCGATATCGAGGCTCTTCCTCAACAGAAGTAAAACGCTGGTTTATCGCCATGCTCAAAGAATGGCGATCACTCTACTCTCCCCATAAATTCACCACGCCGAGAGTCTGGCAAACTTACTAAAACCAAACAAAAAACCATAGGCTTTGACTCCCATTTGCCTCCCTTCCAAAGGGAGGTGCCGAAGGCGGAGGGATTCTCCATCGGTTCTGCTTACTCTCAAAAGTTCTCAGACCGACAACAAAGAGAAACCTGTAGAGCAAAAAAATATCCCAGAGCATCGCTACCCTGAGATATTCAAAATATTAAAAATGGAATTGACTTAAAGACTCAATCCATAACTAATTAGTAGGTGGGAACAGAAGAATCAACTTCTTCACTCCAAGCACGGATACCACCTTTCACGTTAGTACCAGAAATACCAACCGTATTTTGTAGAATCGTTAGCGCCTGTGCGGAACGACCGCCCATCTTGCAGTGGGCAATCAGCTTTTTATCACCAACAAGTTCTTTTATTTGGCTTGCACCAGTACCTGTTTCGATTTCAGGCAAAGGAATTAACGTTGCACCCGGAATACTGGCGATTTCGTATTCATGGGGATTACGCACATCAATCAGTACATAATCATCTGCGTCACTATCAAGAAGAGCCTTAAGCTCCGTTACTGTCATTTCTTCCATACTGTTTTGCTGTTCAGCCTCCGCAGCTTGAGCTTGGGGAATACCACAAAATTGTTCGTAATCAATGAGTTTTTCGATTACGGGGCGTACAGGGTTCGGGCGCAACTTTAGCTCCCGGAACTTCATACCCAATGCATCATAGAGCAAAAGTCTGCCGCTCAATGTGCTGGGTTTACCCAAAATGATTTTGATTGTTTCTGTCGCTTGGATCGTGCCGATAATGCCGGGTAGCACACCGAGGACACCACCCTCCGCACAGGAAGGAACCATGCCTGGTGGTGGTGGCTCGGGATAAAGGTCACGATAGTTGGGGCCACCTTCGTAGTTGAAGACTGTAGCCTGACCTTCAAAGCGGAAAATTGAGCCGTAGACGTTGGGTTTATCTAATAAAACACAGGCATCATTAGTGAGGTAACGTGTCGGGAAATTATCCGTACCGTCAACAACGATGTCGTAGTCTTTAATGATATCCAGCGCATTTTCAGAGCTGAGACGGGTTTCGTGGAGATCAACCTGACAAAACGGATTAATCTCAAGGATGCGATTTTTCGCGGATTCGATTTTAGGCTTACCAACCCACGAAGTACCGTGAATAATTTGGCGTTGGAGATTGGAGAAATCGACCACATCGAAATCAACCAGACCAATTCGACCAATACCTGCGGCGGCAAGGTAAAGCAATAGTGGGGAGCCAAGACCGCCACTACCGATACAAAGGACGCTGGCTGCTTTGAGCCGTTTTTGTCCATCTACGCCCACTTCTGGCAAAATCAAGTGCCGTGAATAGCGTTCGTAGTCATCCTTTGTTAGTTCTACAGTGTCTAAATTAGGATTTAACATTATGGGTGTTCTGAGGAAATGTTTAAGATGTGAGGTCTGGGGTCACGACCAAGAACACGAGTGCAGCTTTCCAGTCTACTGCGTTGTGGGGTTAGATTCTAGAGTAACGCAAGGGAATAAAATTCGGCGATCGCCAAAATTTGCGGATCAAACTTTAAGGAAACTCAGTAGGTCGGGCTGAAGGAAAGTGCTAGGTATTCGACAACTGACCCTATAAAATTTTATTAAGGGAGATTTTTTCTGGTGATCTCTGGGAGAAAGCACGCAATGACTCACGGGCAGGAAGTGAATAAAAAAGCGGAGGCCAAAACAACCTCGACCAAGCTTCCTGATGCCAATCGAGAGTCTGCATCTGGTGAGAAGAAAAAGTTACCGGTTTTACTCCGAGGCTTCCTTTGGGGCTCTGGTTTTATGGGGACAACGCTACTATCGGCGGCTGTCGGTACTTGGTTGGCTCTTTATACTCCTCTGTCTCAGCTAGTTTTACCCTTTTTACCTTCCCTAGAGAGCCTAAAGCAGGATGGTTTACAGCAGCTCGGCAGCTATTCATTAGGACGACCAGTCAATATTCTTGTAATGGGTATTGACCGGGTTGAGGGAGAAGAAGGCCGCGAAATGTTCGATGGTCGCAGCGATACGATGTTGCTGATGAGATTTGACCCGACCCTAGAAAGTCAACAGGTTAATATGCTGTCGATTCCTCGGGATACACAGGTTCTCATTCCTGATGTTGGTGTCACGAAGATCAATGATGCCAATGTTGAAGGGGGTGGCAAACTCGCGACACAGGTGGTGAGTGAAACCCTAAATGATGTGCCTGTTGATCGCTTTGTGCGTCTAACAACGGACACTTTCAAAGATTTGGTGGATGCGGTTGGGGGGGTCAATGTCTTTGTGGCCCAAGACATGAAATATAAGGACGAAACCCAAGATCTTGATATTGATCTTGAGCAAGGCTGGCAAGTTCTAGATGGGGAACAGGCGGAACAGTTTGCGCGTTTTCGGAATGATCAGTACGGCGATATTGGTCGGGTACAACGGCAACAGGTTTTATTAAAGGCGCTACGGGAAAAGGTACAGTCTCCAGCAATTATTCCCCGGTTACCTAATTTAATTAGTTTGATCCAAGAAAATATTGATACAAACTTAAGCTGGGAAGAGATGTTGGCGTTAATGAATTTTTCGCGTCAGCTCGATCAAAATGATCTCAATATGGTGATGTTGCCGGGACGCTTTAGTGATTCTGGTGAATACAACCGCAGCTACTGGATTATTGCGAACCAAGAAAAAAATAAGGTGATGCAGGATTTCTTTGGGGTAGAGCCACCTCTTCAGGTTCTAGGCGATGATCGCTCGACGGCGATCGCCCCCCAGAGATTACGAATTGCGATCCAAAATGCCACAGGCGAAAACGGTATGGCTGGCAACATGTCACGTTACTTGATGACCGAGGATTTTACTAATACTTATTTAGCCCGAGATTATCCTGATCTCCTTGACCAAACCTTGATCATCGCCCAACGGGGTGACCTGAACTCAGCTAACTTATTGCGGGATGTCATCGGAGTTGGTCGCGTGGAGTCATCGTCAATTGGTGAAATCGAATCCGATATCACAATACGCATTGGAAGAGACTGGCTCGATTATGAGCCTGAAACGGAGTCCCAACTTTAATTAAACCAATCTGTTAAACCCTTGGGGCGATCGCCTGTAATACCGTTAAAATCAAGGGCGGTTCATGGTGATGTAGATAGGGAATGATGAAAAGGCTTCAAACAAAGGTGTTGGTCGTTGGTGGTGGCACGGGAGGAACAGCAGCAGCGCTGCAATGTGCACGGAATGGCGTTGATACTATTCTCGTCAGCGAATTTGTTTGGCTTGGGGGGATGTTAACGGCGGCAGGGGTTGCGGCTCCCGATGGTAATGAATTATTGCCTTGGCAAACAGGGCTATGGGGCGCATTCCTACGGGAATTACAGAAGCGTCAAAAGGAAGGACTCGACCACAGTTGGGTCAGTATGTTTACCTTTGATCCGCGCTTAGGCGCTGAAATTTTTGCCGAATGGGTCAAAGCGGAAAAGCATTTAACTTGGATTTCTGGGCAGGTTCCCCTTGAGGTAAAAAAACAGGGCGATCGCCTGACTGGAGTCCGTTTTGAGAAGTACGACATTCAGGCAGATATTATTATCGACGGCACAGAATTGGGAGATATTCTCGCGTTGGGAGATGTGCCTCACCGTTGGGGTTGGGACTGGGATCCCGAAATCATTAAGGATGAACCGAGTGCCTTAGAAAAGCCAAATAAAATGTCCGAAACCTATCCGGTGCAATCACCGACATG